>JAPYOO010000006.1 GCA_029938135.1 Bermanella sp.
TTGTAGGGGCAATCTCCTTTGCCCCTACACCCTTATTCTACCCCTGTATTATTACCCTCATCACTTCACATCCTAGCTTTACTATATTATTACCCCCTATACCCTTATCACTTCTATAACCTTAGTCTTACCACCCTACCTATTTAGACCCAAGCATTAAGATTATTTACATCTAAGACACTTAGAATATTTGCTCATATTTAGTCAATTTGGCGGATCAAGTCTAATTTTCATTCAATTTAACGGGTAATTTTGTGATGCGCGTCACACTTTAGACCTTTGTGCGACTTTGGGCTAATTGGTGCACTTCAATACCAAGTAGTCTGCACGATCAGGCATGTATTTGACGCTTAATAAACAATAAAATAGTCAGTACAAATGGATTACCTCCTCTAATCGCCTACGTAAAAAAGGAAGCGCAACCCATGGAACAGGACATTCTCGACAAGCCATTTCTACCTCTGGACAGGCTGAGAATTTTAAAATATTTCAGTGTCTACAGCGTCGTCATTACCATGACACTGTTGGCGTTGTATTTTGCAGACATCGACATGGGTTTTTTGGGTATCAACGACCCTAAAATGTACCCTATGTTATTGGCCCTGCATGGTGCCCTAACGGTGGTATTCTTGGTCATGGCGTTCAGTGCTGGGCAAGCGCACTACGACCACCTCATTGCTTTTTTCTTATTAGATATTACGTTATTGGCCGGGCTTATTTACTCCAGCGGCACCGGCACCAGCCTAAGCTACCTGATGATTGTGGGAATCGCGGTGGCCAACTCTTTAGTGACGGGCCAAAAAGGTTTGTTAATCAGCGCCTGGGCCGCCATCTGTTTAATTTTTATAGAAAATCGATTTGAAGTAGAAGGCCAGCTTTTTAACTATGTAAATGCAGGCACACTAGGCATTATCTTTTTCATTACCGCCTTTGTTATTCAGGCGCTGGTTAAACGCTTACATTTGTCTGTGGACATCAACCGTTTACAGGCCGACAGTTTATTGAGCATGGAGCAACTGACGAAGCTTGTGCTTAAGCGGCTAGAAACAGGGGTTTTGGTGATTAATCATGACAATGAAATCATCTTTCAAAATACCTCGGCACAACGTCTTTTGGGTTTTCCAGGACCTATTCGAGCACTACCCGATAAATTACAGCAAAGTTTGGATGAGCATTTAAAGTTTCCAAATTATCAACCCAGTACCTTTAAAGCAGGCCCGACCACAGCTAAAGTGCAGCCTATGTTTGCCCCTCTTATGCCGGGTACAGAACGCGGCACGGTCATCTTCATTGAAGATACTAACGTCGTCTACCAACAAGCTCAGCGCTTAAAACAAGTATCCTTAGGTAAGCTTGCGGCCAGTATCGTTCGTGAAATTAAAGAACCTATGCAAGGCATTTATCAAGTAGCCCGCGAAGTGGGTCTTACAGCGGCCAACAAAGGTGATAAAGATCGCCAAGAACGTATTAAAGATCATTCACTGCACATTGAACGCATTATTAATAATGTGCAGAATTTAAGTAACTCTAAAGCCACCGAGTTTGAGAAACACAGTTTGGGGTTTTGGGTCACAAATGTGGTTAAAAAATTGGGCCCCAGAGTACTCAGCAATACTAAAGTAGAATTAAAAGTGAGCCGCAGCGCTTTAGATGTGTATTTAGATGACACACAAATACGCCAAGCTATTAGCAACTTATTGGAAAATGCCGCCTATTACGCCAAAGCTAAAAACGCTGAATTTGCGCGTATCACCATATTAGTGGGCCGTAACAAGGTCAGCAAGCAATCCATAATAGAGATTCAAGATAACGGATATGGTGTGGGTTTAGATGACCTAGACCATATTTTTGAGCCCTTCTATAGCTCTGAAACGAGTAAATCCGGTTTGGGTTTATATTTAGCCAAACAGTTTTGTGAAATGAACATGGCCCGTCTAGATTACATTGCGGCCCAAGAAGGCGCCCGTTTCCGTATCACCTTCCCCACGACCGAACAGGTGGAGCGCCAACTAGAAAAACGCGAAGAGTTTAATTTGCGTGACAAGGTACAAACACTAGAATCAGCCTAAATAATTCGCGTAATTAACACACCTAAAAGGAGCTAAGGCTCCTTTTTTTACGTCTGCATAAAGCACCTAATGCTTTATGCTGACTTTTCGATTAGAAAATGCAGCATTTTTATACGAATAGAAAAGCATCACATTCCCATCGTCTACAATAAGGCATAGTGGTTTTACTCACCCTCAAACAAGGACATCGCCATGCCCATAGCCAATATAATACCGGGTCAACCAGTACTGAGCTGGATTCTGGTATTACTTTGCTCCACCTTGGTGTTGTACTTCATTCGCCAAAGTGCCCATCAGCTACTGGATAGCCTCACGCAACTGGTTGTACAAAACCTAAGGCTGCTAAGCAAAGCGTTATTAAATATGTCTAAACAAATGGCGGTTCGTAACCGAGATGTATTATTCGAACACGGCCAACAACAAGCTGAACGCGCCCTAGATCGTCAATTTATTCGATTAGCCAATCTAGTAGAAAAAGACCTTAGCCGTTACCCCAGCGTGCAGCGAGATATTGAGCAAAATATCAGCTCCATGGAAGACAAACTACAGCAAACGTCCGAAGTGCCAGCCCCATTACCGGAATGGACCGAGGCTGTAGAGTCCATTAGTAAATTGAAGGACAGTACCAAAAATGACGCTGTGGTGGGCAAACTGTTGCAAGCCATATATGAAGCCTTTCACAAGCAGCAAAGTGAAGTGATGAATGTATACCGTAGCGATATATCCAAACGCCACAATCTATTAAAAGGTGCCATGAATCATTGGCGACGTCTGCACCATAAAATTGGCGAAGTGGGACAAAGCTGGCAAGCGCTGATTCACCAAGCCAATAAGATGGATCATCAAGTTGAGCACTTTGAAAACCTAGTAAAAGGCACAGACAAAGCCGAGAATTTGCTGAAGGCATCTAGTACCACTCAATTTGTTATCTCTTTAATTGTAATGGTCATTGCCGGATTCGGAGCTTTCGTCAACTACAACCTCATTGCCCTGCCCATGTCTGAGCTTATGCCCGCGACTTCTCAGGTAGCCGGTTACAACGTGGCAGACATAGGTGCCGCGGTTATTATTATGCTTGAAATTACAGTGGGCTTATTTTTTATGGAGTCCATCGGCATTACCCGCTTATTTCCAGTGATCCATTTCATGGAAGACAGAAAACGCATGATTTGGGCTTGGGTATGCATGATATTTTTATTGGCCTTATGTGGTGTGGAAGCGGGTCTTGCCTTTATGCGCGAAAGCATGGTGGCCGATAAAGCCCTCTTGACCAGTTTTCTAGTGGGGGGCGAGCAGGCCGTCAGCCAAGCCACCGAGCAAGAGCACAGTAACATCCCCATGATTGGACAAATGATGCTGGGGTTTGTACTGCCGTTAATATTGATGTTTGTGGCTATTCCTTTTGAATCCGTTATTCACACCGGCCGCCATGTACTAGGCAATATCCTTGTGCAAAGCTGCATTTTGCTCAGCACCATATTGCGTAGCCTTTCATTGCTTATCAAGCAGCTCAATCATAGCCTAAAGAACATTTATGATATTTTATGTTTTGCCCCTATTTGGATAGAGCAACTCATAGAGAGTCGACCAAAATCTGAAAAAAAACAAGCCACCAAACAATTGGATTTAGAGCCGAGTAAACACATAAAAACGGAACCCAAACTGCTTGACGACCCAAGCATCGACGAAAAAGAAGCGTAATCATGAACTACTTTATTAAAATACTTCTAGCGACCGCGTTACTCTCAGTTTTAAGCGCCTGTACCAATCAAAAGCCCAGTACAGGCTTATATTTATTATTGGATACTTCAGGAACGTATACAAAAGAATTAAAAAAGGCACAGCAAATTATTCATTATTATTTGGCTAATCTTGCGCCGGGTGACAGCTTCGCTGTAGCTCGCATTGACAGTGGCAGTTTTTCAGAAAAAGATATTGTGGCCAAAGTAACCTTTGATCACAGACCCAGCCGTGCCAACGAACAAAAGCGTATTTTTGCGCAAAGCATTCAAAAGTTTATTGAAACCATTAAAAGTAGCGCCTATACCGATATAAACGGGGGGTTATTACAGGCCAGTGAATACCTCAACGAAACACAAGCCTCTCGTAAAGTAGTAATGATATTCAGTGATTTATTGGAAGAACTTCCCAAGGGCTATAATAGGGATTTTGACTTACCGCTCACCGACTTTGAAGTGGTTGCGTTGAATGTAACAAAGCTTAGCTCGGACAACCGCGACCCCAATAAATATATGAAGCGTTTGGATTATTGGCAAAAACGTGTAGAAATAAGCGGGGCTACATGGCGAGTTATTAATGATCTTGAACGAGAAGATGCATTGGTTTTATAACTCCCTGAGTTCATCAAGTAATAAATGCAGCTTTATAGGCTGCATTTATTTGTTTGCTGGGACGTGTAAACCGCCATAAGCAGGCCTATTGTTAATCTTTCTTTTTAGCCTCCTCCAAATACAACGCGTTACTGCCCACCAACACCATTCTCAGTTCAATGTTTAGTTTTTTAATTAATGCTTGGCGTTCTTGCGCATTCATATCCAATGACGCGACCCCTTGATTAAAGACCAACAGCACCATCATTTCGGCCACTTCAGGAATATGCGCCAACGGCATACTGAGCATTTGGCGGCGACTTGAAAAGTCGTCAATGAGCTCTTGGGCAAAATATCGTGTTTCGCGGCGAATGGACTCTCTAAATTGCTTAGGGCCAGAAGCTTGATCTGTATTTAATAAGCGAATCAAGTTTGGGTAATTTTCTGCAAATTCCATGAACGTATCCACGGAAGTACTCACCACAGACCCCTTCTCTTTGACCCTATTTCGAGCTTGCCGCATGAGCTGGCGTAAAATCAGAGCCACTTGATCTACTAAGGCTAACCCGAGGTCGTCCATATCTGAAAAATGGCGGTAAAAAGTGGCAGGGGCAATACCTGCGCCTCGGGTCACTTCACGCAAGCTCAACGCTGGAAAGCCTTTTTCTTTACTCAGCTCTAGTGCCGCCTCAATGATGGCCTGGCGGGTTTTTAATTTTTGTTCTGCGCGGCTACTCATGTTTGACCTTTTACAACCGTAAACCTAGCGGCATTGTACATGGGAATTCAAGGCTAGGTCTAATACCATAGAGCTAATATCGTGGAGCCAAGCCCTTGGCTATGGTAGAATCCGCCGTTAATTTACAGCCTAGATCCAGCATCCAGAAGCCAACATGAACCCTAATCCGCTTTCACACATACGTATTGTCATGGTGCAAACATTTCACCCAGGCAACATTGGCTCTGCCGCCCGTGCCATGAAAACCATGGGCTTAAGTGACCTTGTATTAGTCAGCCCACGTGACTTCCCACATGAGCAAGCTACTGCCATGGCCGCTGGCGCCACTGACGTGCTAGAAAGCGCCAGAGTCGTTGCCACATTAGACGAGGCCCTAGCCGATTGCCAACTGGTGCTCGCCACTAGTGCCCGTACACGTAGCCATCCTTGGCCCATTAAAGAAGTGCGTGAAGCGGCACCGCAAATTGTACAAGAAGCTGCTAAAGGCACTGTGGCCATTATGTTTGGCCCTGAACGCATGGGCCTTCACAATGAACATTTACGCAAAGCACACTTGCATGTGGATATTCCGGGCAATGAAGAATACCCCGTATTGAACATAGCCGCCGCCATACAGGTTATATGTTATGAAAGCTTCATGGCTAACCGTGCACCTGTAAATCACCACGAAAAAGACTACCCAAAAGTGCAAGAGCTCAATGGCTTTTATGAGCATTTAGAAGCTACCCTTAAACAGGTTGGTTTTATAAATCAAGCTCACCCCGGACAAGCTATGTTGCGGTTAAAGCGTTTATTTAACCGAGCACGCCCTGAAAAAATAGAATTGAATATGTTACGCGGCATATTAAGCAGCGTTGATCGCATAAAGACTCCACACGCTCAAGCTGGGTCGCAATCCATCGAACAAGAGAGTGAAAAATGACCGATAGCCGTACCCTAGAATTAAGCAAAGCATTAATTAACCAGCCTTCAGTGACCCCTGAAGATTTAAATTGCCAGCCCATGATGATCGATATTCTTGAGCCTATTGGTTTTGAATGCGAAACCATGCAATTTGCTGAGGTTCGCAACTTATGGGCTCGCAGGGGTACAAAAGCGCCATTAGTGTGTTTTGCCGGCCATACTGACGTAGTGCCTACTGGCCCCGTGGAAGAATGGGACTACCCTCCATTTGCCGCCAAGGTAGTAGACGGTATGTTACACGGCCGCGGCGCCGCCGATATGAAAGGCGGTATTGCCGCCTTTTTAGCCGCCACCGAGCGCTTTGTAAAAAATCACCCTGACCATAAGGGCAGCATTGCCTATTTAATTACCAGTGATGAAGAAGGCCCATCCATTAACGGCACCGTTAAGGTGATAGAAGCGCTGGAAGCACGCCAAGAAAAAATTCAAATGTGCATCGTGGGCGAGCCATCAAGCAGTAAATTGTGCGGCGACACCATTAAAAATGGTCGTCGTGGCTCATTAGGTGCAGTAATGACAGTGAAAGGCGTGCAAGGACATGTGGCGTACCCACATTTAGCCAGCAACCCAATTCACCTAGCGATGCCAGCCTTAGCCGAAATGACACAAGAAGAGTGGGATCAGGGTAATGATTTTTTCCCCGCCACCACCTTTCAAATTAGTAACTTTAATAGCGGCACTGGCGTCACTAACGTTATTCCAGGCTCAGCCGAAATCGTTTTTAACTTTCGATTCAGCACAGAGTTAACCGAACAAGAACTGAAGTCTCGTACCCATGCCATCATGGATAAATACGGATTTGATTACGAAATTAACTGGAAGTTAAGTGGTAACCCATTCTTAACCGCTGAAGGCTCATTAGTAGAAGCCGCCGTCTCCGCCATTAAAGACGTGACCGGCTTAGACACTGAATTATCTACATCTGGCGGCACCAGTGACGGGCGGTTCATCGCCCCCACTGGCGCTCAAGTATTAGAACTAGGCCCTATTAATGCCACTATTCACCAAGTAAACGAGCACGTAAGCGTTAATGACTTGGAGCAGCTCACGGTTATTTATGAGCGTATTCTTGAAAATTTACTTGTAGGCCAGTAACTCAGTATGTTGATTTGCCCAGTATGTACACAACCCTTAGTGCGTGTTGAAAAAAGTCTCAGCTGTGAAAACAAACACAGCTTTGATCAAGCCAAACAAGGCTACTTTAACCTACTACTTAACCCAGCTAAAAAAAGTAACCAGCCGGGTGACAATAATGAAATGGTACAGGCGCGCACCCGCTTTTTAGATGCGGGCCACTACCAAAGTATCAGCGATGCTATTAATCAAATGGCCATCGACTTGTTATGGCAGCAACAAGACGCTGAAATATTAGATGTAGGTTGTGGTGAAGGTTACTACACCCAAAGGCTGCATCACGCCTTAGCGGATCATCAAATAAACCATGAGCTATTCGGTTTGGATATCAGTAAAGATGCCATAAAGGCGGCCTGTAAGCGCACTAAAGATATTAATTGGTTAGTGGCTAACGGTAAAAAAACACCCTTTAGCGAACAGTCTATGCATCTTACGCTAAACGTATTTAACCGCATCATGCCCGACTCGCTTAAACACCTTTGCCACCCACAAGGGCACGTTTTAATTGCCAGTGCCGGCGCGCACCATTTACAGCAATTAAAAGAGGCCATTTACGATAGCCCTAAGTTTGTGGAGTTTGATGCCATTGCGGTCATGAAGGATCACTTTAAACACGTGCAGCGTCAACAGCTGGATTTTGTTATTAAGTTGCCCCCTGCCAGCACTCAAGACTTATTGTACATGACACCCCACGCATGGCGCTCAAGCCCGCAAACCCAACAGCAGCTTTTATCTCAAGAGCAGCTAGAATTAAGAGTACAAATTAATTTAGATTGCTTTTCTCCTTTGGAGAGTGAGCACAAAGATTAAAGAGCACCTCTATTAAAAGGGAAGATGATGAATATTGTGGCTGGATTTAAACGCCTGACTCAAGATTATCAGCGGGGCTTTTTTGTATTTATGCTTGGCCTTTCAGTGTTTTTCATCGGCCTTGCATTATTTTATATGTCAGTGCGCCACATGGAGCTTAATCCATTACTGGCCGAAATAATGGTGCTGATTGGTTTAGTTTTACTGGCTACAGGGTTAATTGTGGCTGCTATTGGCTATATCAGCCTAATGGTCCATCGCTGGCAGCGTATTTTCAAGAACAATAAATAAAGGGCTCTTTAGGATTTTAATTCTTAAATAGCGGCCCACATAAGCACTTAATTTGGACAGTTCATGCAACGATACCCAGACATTGAAATTTACGCACATGACATCACCTTTAAACAAATTGATGAGTGGTTACAGTTACATTTCACCCTCGTAGAAAAAAAAGAAACGATCAGTAAAAAAAGTCAGCCGCGCTGTTCTTGGATCGTTGATGGCAGTGACGTTGTGGCATTTGGTAACGCCTCTGGTAAGTATTCCAGTATCTGGTTCAAACAAAACAATAGCCCGTGGGACACCGACCTGGATTGCGCTCGCGTGGCCTGTAAAGAACTCAATACTCAGGTGCGCTGCTCCAATTCCAGCTGGCAAGAAGGCCAAGGGCCAAAAAGCCAATGGTGGCGTATCACAGAACAGGAAGGTGAGATGCTAATTGAATGGTCCGAGAATTAAGCATCGATAATCAATCTGTGCTAAATACAATGAAAAAGCGGTGACCATCAGTCACACCGTTCGCATTAGTGTGGATGATGACACCCAATTGGTTCAATACACTTACCGCATGCAACACCCCAATGGCAAAGTCACCATTATCGTTCCCTTAAAGTAATCAAGGTATTAGACGGGAAAATCATTCACATCAACGAATTATCACCCTGATATAAACTACAGAAGTTAAAAGATAAAATTGCTTTAAATTATCTTAGCTTGAAAATACTGCTAACTGATAGACAGAATTATTTCATCATTTCCAAGCCCATATTAAAAAGCAATCTGGTTTTCCTCCTGTAGCCAAGGCCATGGAGTATTCCCGCAACTACATATTTTATCCCTTATAAAAGTCTCAACTGCAGTTTTTATAAATACACTAAGCCATGTCGTGTGGAATATTTAATAACAGATCACCGAACAAATTTTATTAACAGCATCAGCGTGGGTTTTAACTTCACCTCTACCAGTTACAAAATTTTCAAACAGCATACAGGCCTGACATCCAAGGCGTACATTAAGTAATTTAACTTAAGCAGTAATTCATAGATGACTTTTATTAATCAGCAATAAGGCCAAGTGAGTAACCCCCACTTGGCCTTACGGTTAGCCTTTATTTATCCTCATATCTTTGATGACGGAAAAACACACCGCTGTCGCCGAAGTGCGACGCGTTAAAGGCAGAAGTTAGGCGAATGCTGCCCACCTTTACGGCACTGTCACGACGGGCCTTAATGTACTTTTTGTTAAAGTAAGGGATCAATGAAGTCTTGATAGCCATGTCGGTGGCATAAATGTCATACAAAACAGTACCCGCTGGCAAGGTTAACAAATCCTGGCGGAAATCATGGGCCGAATTGGCAAATTGACTTTTCACCTCGTTGCTGGGCACAAAGTAAAGCTGAGTAGGCGCCTTGACGCTGGCCTCCTCTTGTCCGTCCTGGGTCACCTTAGCCATTTTTTCCGTCATCATGCGGGTGGGCTTAGAGGTCACTAGGGAAAATAAGGCGGTGGTGCCCAAAGTCTCGTTGGCTTCAGGAGATACATACTGAGACAGCTCATTAGCGAAGAAGTCATGGTTATCCCCTTGGCCCGATAAAGTATACAAAGCCGAGACATTGCGTGAGTTTTTACCGTCCACAAACGCCTTCCAAGCAAGTCCTGGGGCGAAGCCACGATCGGATGGTGCACCGGTGACGGATAAACGCATTAGGCCACAATCCGATCCCTTAAAGGTTCCGGTGAAAGGATGATTAGCTTCGGCTTCGAAGGCGACTTTGGCCATCACACCGTGGGCGTGTATGGGCTTCTCATAACCCACCGGGGTAACGTCGTCTTTCAAATTCACCTTAGTCCACAATATACTGTTAATCAGACCACCTATGTTCACATCTTGCAGTGCGGGTAATTCATCGGCCGAGTATTGAGTGCGCAAGGCACCATTTACCCATAGGTGCTCCTGCTTGGAACAGGCCGACCAGCTCTTGTAATCATCTGTCATATTTAGGCCCCAGGGCTTAAACGCGTTATCCACACCTACCAGACTATTGCTAAGTTGTGGGAAGTGACGCTCAAGCACGTCCACCATCGTCATGTTTTCAACCCAGTCTAAACCCGCCTGAGTGTAAACCTCAGCGGTGTAATCCTTAGTATAAAAACGGTCGGTGATTAAACGGCGCGAGGCGTTAAGGATGAAAACCTGAAAGGCAGTCTCACCAAAGGCAAAACCATCTGGGCGCACGGTCTCGGCCAGCTGGCCAATCAGAGCATCAATCTTTTCGATATCGTTATCATAGATGCGCTTGAGGGTGGCCAGAGTCACAGGATCTTCTGTGAGGTCTTCAAACTTAGTGATGGGGTTCAGTTGTATTTGACGGCGGTACTCGTTGTACCTAGGAATACCACGCTCACGGTCACGAAGAATATCGATGGTGGCCAGATCGATGTCACCTACCAGTGGAATCGACAGGTTACGTAAAAACTGTGGGTAGTTGTTTAGTGTCAACGCACCTGGGTGCGTAATACCAAATGAATACCACAGGCGCTCGCCACCTTCGTCGTCGAGGATGTTTTCGGCATCACCATTACGGGTGTCTTCGATATTAATGGAGTTGCTGACGATGTTAGAACCTATGTCGTACACGTCCACGGTGTCACGCAACAAGGGGTGCATCCGGTACACCTCAACAAATTCTTCGGTAAGGGTATAGGGAGTACCTGCGTTGTAGGATTCACGTGAACCTACTAGGCCACCCACACCGTGTTCTAGGAAGGAGGCGCTGTCCAGTATACGGCTCAATTCAGGGTCTAATCCCAGTACGCGCTTTATGAAGGAATCGGTTTTGGCCAAGTCGTCGGCAATTACTTCAATGCCACCTTGAATGTTGTCACGGCCCTCACGGGTACCCAGTAGCCCCCACCAGTTGGCTTCCATGGAAGTCTTGAGTACAGGGTTAGCGAGCAGAGCCGGCGTCCATTCAACAGTGTGAATCTTTGCCATAAGGGCGGCGTTAACCAGACGTGCCTTGTCATAAATCCATTGATCGGTTTGATCCGGGTTATTGGTTTTGATCATGTCGGCGATGGCATTGTGCTCAAGCGTAAACAGCTGGTGCATCATGCTTAAACCCAGCCACCAGTTGTCGTTGAAACCGGTTACCGGTATGCCCGACATAAATTCAGTGGGTAAAGTGCCATCATCTTCAAGCGCTAGCTTACCGTCCACAAAGGAACGTACGAGGTTGTTCGTGGCGGCGTTGCTACCATATAGTTGTGAGCCATCCCACCAGTGGGTGACCTGGTTTTGATAGCTGGGTGGCAGGTGCGCATCTTCCGCGCCGCGACTGGGGTCGGGTGAGGTGCGCTGCACATACAGGCTGCCTGTACCCAGTACGTCTCCTTCGGGTAAGGGCACTTCGATAGGATTTTCTGAAATATTGGGGCCGTGACTAACCCAGTCGTGCACCATGAACTGAATCCAGGCGGCGGCGATGAAGTTGATGCTAGTAGCTGGCTTAAATTCATCACGGGCCATGAGCGCATTACTGACTTCTCTGGGGTTTGGATCCATTAAGGTCTGGGCATGGAGTTCGGAATCCACTGCACTTAATTCCACGTTGCGACCAAAACGCATGAGAGCAGATCCTTCCGCCGGGTTTTCCAGAATATTACAGGTACCGTCTTCAGTACGAGTAGTGAGACTGCGCTCATCACATATTATCTTGGCGTTGTGATTGTCATAATTTTCAAGATCAAATAAATTGTCTTCAAATAATTTTTCACGCTCTAAACCTATTAACACCACGGCGGCAAGTACGCCGAGCGTGCCAAGTTTAGTAAGCGCAGGCCAAGTGACCCAGACTGATCCACTCATACTCATTCCTTATCATTATTATTGGTTTATTTACTGCCATTTTTTCAGGCTGCAAGACTAAAGACAGAAATTAATTATGGGAACCCTCCTCAAGGAGGGGCTGGAAAAGTTAGCGATAAGGACTACTCAAATATCACAGTGTGGCGGATTGTGCCTTGATAATATTTTTCAGGCAGTTTAAAACGTGCGGGCTATAAAAATAATACTAAAAAGATTGTATGTACTGAATAATAATTAACAAAAAATAAAAATAATAATTATTGAATCGATAGTACCAGCAGAGAGGGGACTGCATGACAAAGCAAGTAGTACGAGAGAACCTGATTACTTTGTTGTCTAACGCTAAAAATTATCCTATTAGCATTGTAGTTGCGCCGGCCGGTTCGGGGAAAAGTACATTATTGGATCAATGGCAACAGGCTAAGGGGGCGTTAAATGTAGCGCGCCTAGATTTATCGAAAGTTGAACTTAATGTTAATTTGATTCTAAAAAACTTTCTAGAAAATATTCGTGATACGGTTGAAATTTTTTCTTCCCCAATCATAAACTCGTGTGATTTAGAGGATGAGATACCCAATCACAAATTGGTCAATGGCATATTATCGGTACTAAATTCTACCGAAGAAACGTTGTATTTAGTGGTAGATAATTTCCATTATATTGAATCAAGAAAAATATGTGAGATCTTAAATGCGGTCATCGACAGACTACCCAATAACATTCACATCATTATCTCCTCTCGGCATTTCCCCAAGCTAAATTTAACTCGTTTAAAATTAGACGACCGGCTGCTAAAAATAGAAGCCAGTGACATGAAATTTGATATAGATCAGGTTGCTCTATTAGGTAAACATCTTTGCCACCAGGAATTTGATGAAGTCAGTTTACAGGCCATCATGAAAAGCACCGAAGGCTGGGTGGCAGGAATCAAAATTGCGTTAATGGCGTGCCATCAACAGGGCGCAGGCGCGCTGGATGGCTTTGATGGTAAACAAGTAGATCTTGTGGGTTACCTTGCTACAGAAGTATACCTAAGCCTGCCAGATGAGATACGCAGTTTCTTTTTATTAAGTTCCATCCTAGATGTTTTTAATGCCCAGGTCTGTGATTATGTATTACAAAGAGAGGACTCGGCACAAATACTCAAAAAGCTGATCAATAGATCCATGTTCATCATGCCCCTGCCCGAGAAAAGTCACTGGTATCGTTATCATACTTTACTCAGCGATTATCTACGTTTACAAGTTCAAGAAAGTTTGTCCTTGCAAGAAGTTGCTGAATTACATATCAGAGCAGGTAATTTTTTTATTAGGGATAATAGTTTTGAATTGGCTTTATATCACTTCAACCTAGGCCAGGATTTACAATCCTGTGAGCGAACATTGCTTATGGCTTGTGAGTATTGGCTGAAGCAGGGAGAGTTTAGCAAGATTATAGAGCAACTTAATAAGCTTCCCGAGCAATCACTCATATGCAATTTGAAATATGCCCTATATTATATCCATGCTCTCATATTCTACCGACGCTTTAACCAAGCACAATACTATCTTGACCTATTGCCCGCCAAATTTAGCAATGACACACACGCAGGCTGTGATGCTGTTAAAGATGTTCAGTTTTTAACGCTTAGCCTTACTCTATTTCAGCATGACACTGACGATGTAAATGAAATTAGCAGTAATGACTTTCTTAAATATCAAAGTGGCAGCTCTTTACGAATGTTCTCGTTGGTATTTGCCGCCTACTATGAACTTCAAAAAGGCCGCATAGACAGAGCACTCACAATAGCGGCTCATGCCAAAGCTGTTTTATCCAATCTTGATTACGTGTTGGCAAACAGCTACATAGATTTAATCATTGCCCTGTGTGACCGCCATATGGGAAGGGGCATTGAGGCGATCAATTACATTAATTCCCTGCAAGAAAATTCGTTACCGGAGGAAGGCAGTCAGGCTTGGGTTAATTTAAATACGGCTATGGTCATTGTCAGTTATGAGCAAAACCAATTAGTCAAAGCCCAAACCCTGTGTGAGCTGCTGTTGCCAAAAATAACGCACTCTTGCCTCACAGAGGTCATTTCAACTATTTATATTAACCTATCCCGTTTGTGGCACATTCAAGGCAATGATATTAAGGCGTCACGAGTCCTTGATCAATTGGAACGCATTCTAATGTTTGGCCGCTATAAACGCTTTACCAGCCAATATGTTCAAGAGTCCATGCGCCAGGCCTGGCTGTCAGGAGATAATGAGCGCGCCCAATCGGTATGGGTGAAATATCAACTGGAGACTACTCACCATAAATTACCACAATTGAGCGGGCAGTATTGTGAGACCACCGAACGTCATGCCTTGGCACTGAGCTACTGGTATACCTTTAGAGGAGAGTATCAAAAATCAGCCCGTTTATTAAAAGACTTAAGCCGGCAACTGGACGCTTGCGGCGCCATATGTCGATCGTTGGTGGTTAAGGCAAATATTGTTATTTTGGATTATTATCGCGGTTTTGAACAGGTGGCTGTGCAGCGACTGTGTAAACTGTTAAAAAATTACGGTTACTTAAAATTTTCACGCACCATATTTGATGAGGCCCCAGGACTGGATAAAGTATTTATATGTGCCCAGCAAAGTGGCACCCTAAAGATGCCAGCGTTATTTATAAGTATGTTTCACGACCTTTTTACACAAGATAAGCTGGTCATGGCTAACCTCAATTACCATCCCATCGCCTTGACCGAAAAAGAACAGGAAGTTTACTTGTTAATGTCTTCTGGTTTATCTAATGCGCAAATAAGTTGCGAGGTGGGCACAGCGTTAAGTACTACAAAGTGGCACCTTAAAAATATTTACCATAAATTGGGCATTACCAATCGCGCACAAGCCATATCATTACAACAAGCGGATCGAGTGTAAGCCCATTAAATAGTTTGATCCCTACCTGTTAAATGGGCCGTATCATTGATGAGGACACTGAACGCTTTGATATTTTTAGAAAAGAGAATTGTGGCCCGACGGCCGTTTATTGCGTCGTCCTTTCAAGGCAGCCAATATGCCTCTTTACAAAATGCTTTCTCGCCCAAATACACTCCCTGACTCTATTTAATAGCACGATTCAAGTCAAAAATAAGAGCTATTAGACCTATTTATTCAATCTTAGGACAGATTCGATAGGGCCTGTTAAGCTTTTACTGCTGAACTCACGACAGGGATCTACGATGAATAGATATTTAACCATCACCGACATTACAAAACTGGCCAGCGAACATAGGATTTGGGCCACTCAAATGGACATAGTCGCCTCAAAAACCCTGGAATTATCCATTCAAAAAAGCCATCAGGTTGATGAAATGAACGCCACCTTGATGCGTGTTAATTTGATCATTAACAGTTAACCCCAGAAAAGATAGTTTCCATCAAGCACAAAAAAGCCCTTAGACTATTAAGTCTAAGGGCTTTACAGAGCGCTTTTAATTAAGAATTAACGCAATACTGAAACGTCTTCAGCCTGTAGACCTTTCTGACCGTCTACTACACAAAATTTAACGGCTTGGCCTTCACTTAGACTTCTATGACCGCTGCCACGAATAGAACGGAAGTGAACAAAAACGTCGTCGCCGTTATCACGAGTCACAAAACCAAAACCTTTTTTCACGTTAAACCATTTAACCGTACCGCGCTCACGACCATCATCAACATCGGTCTCAACCAAAGTACCGGTACCACGACGCTTAAATTTCGCTTGGTTCAGAATAGAAGAGCCAATAAATAAGATCACAAAACCCACCAAAACGGCTGCAAAGTAAGCAGTGATTGCTGATGGTTGGCTAAGAAACATACTCAATGGGCTAATTTGGGTGTCTGCACTTACTGCTGTGAAGCTGAATATTTTATTGCCACCCGCCACTGCAAATAGGGTAGCCATTAAAACTGGAGTGGGGATAGCCAATAGCAAACAAACTAAAATCTTCTTAAACAATGTATTTTGCATCTTTAAACCTTCTTTATTACGTAAATTGTCAGTTGTTACACAAGCTTGGTGTATAATTCAGCCTAGTATGTGCATCTAATATTAATTCGCTTTAAAAATCAACACGATAGAAACTATGGCCAATACCGACCAAGATTTAATTGACGACCTTCAAATGCGTATTGCATTTTTAGAACAAAATCAGGATGAGTTAAACGACATCCTCACCCGCCAGCAAGCTCAAATTACGGTTATGGAGCGCGCTTTACGCCATTTGAATAGCCGTATTAACGAGGTGGGCAACTCTTCCATCAAAGGCTCTGACGAAGAATCACCACCGCCTCATTATTAAGCGGGCCCGTATTTAGCCTAGAAGCCAGCCAAACAAGAGCAAAACTAAAAACCTGCTTTTATATCGCTACTGTTTACTTAACCTGCGTCTTGCCACTAGTAATAACACAAGTGTTAGTAATATGGGCAAGACAATAATATTAAGCACCTTTAACCACCCTTCTAAAACTTCAATATCTTTATTCAGTTCATGACGCACTTCACGCAGTGCCTTGCGAATATGTAGCTTTTGTTGCTGAAAGTCTGCCAATGCTTCTTCCTGAGCAGGACTTAAGGTCAGACTGTCCTTAGCCCGTTGCTGCTCTAATTGCGCTAATTGCTGCTCGGTGCCCTGTAACTGCTGCTGTAATAACTCTTCATGTTCTTGGTAAGCACTTTGAGCTTGTTGCTGAATATCTTGCACCACAGTAAAAGGGCGCGTGAAACGACCACGACTGCGAATATTGATTAAATCTGAACTGCCTAATAATTGTTCAACCATATTATTTACAAATGCACCGTTGTCAGCCCAGGGCTGCTTAATACGCTGCCCAAAAAAGCTTTGTACTTGCACCCATAAACTATCGGTTAAAACATCTGTGTCAGCCACCACCACTAAGTTAAGGTTTTGGCTTTCATTAATATGAGAGGCAGCGTAAACACTGCTTGCTGGCTTTTGAGTAAACGCACTTTGCACCGAACCACTTAAGCGAGCCGCTAACACATACGACTCGCCACTAGGATTGAAGGCTTGCATCAACTCTGACGGATCGCTGACTGCATTATATTCTGACAAGGGAATAGCTTGGGCCTGATAGCTGCTACTCACTAACGCATCAAAACGAACACCCTCAACCTGTTTATGATGCAATACTCCGGCACTGGCAAAATTCACCATTTCTAATTCTGAGGTGGCAACCTCTTGGCGATTCAAGCTATCTGCCTGTATGCCCAGCAAGCCTAAATGTCTAATGGGCGGCTGATTCTCCCCCATAGAAACCGTTAGCGCGTATTCATCATCAGTGAGCACTTGACCAGCCTGGTACTCAACACCCCATTGAGAGAACAATCTCATCAACAGGTTCTCGCTTTTTGGCGATGCCGCAGCAGGCTTATTTTCCACTTTAGGATCAATAAAGACTAAAAGCTTGCCGCCTTTCATTACAAATTGATCAAGTTCATATAACGTATTTTCGTCCTGTATTGAGGGTTGCACTAAAATTAACAGCTCAATTTCTTGATCTAAATCTTCTAGTTTTTCATCCACCCAGCGTACATCAAACATTTCATCTAGCTGATCATAAATGGCCCACGGTGGTGTATTGCCACCACTTTGCATGTCAAAGCCGCCACGAATATCAAGTTTGGACATTAATCCTACAACAGGTGTGCGTGACTGACCCAAGCGATAAATCAATTCACTTATTTGATACTCTAAAAACGCTTCTTTATCGGGCTGTAAAAAAGCAATAACACCTTCAGAACCCGCTGCGTTTTGAGCACTTAGACCAAAATACACATCAGTCCCATTACCAATGGGCACGGCTTGCAACCCAAATTCAGCGGCCAAGTCTTCATCTTCTGAAAACGGCTCCGGATCAACAACCGTTACACTTAACTTACCCTTAGATAGCAAGACATATTCCGCTAATAGCTCCTTAACCGATAATGCATAACTGCGCAAAGCCGTTAAATCGTGACTGGCCTTATCACTAAAAAATAGTGTTATGAACACCTCTTGATCCAAATTTTTTACTATATTTTGCGTGCCTTGTGAAAAGCTGTAAATTTTTTGTTGGGTTAAATCCAGCCTCAGGTCACTTAACCAAGTCTGACTGGCAAGGGTTAACACTGCAAAACATAGAAAAGCCAAAAGTGCTTTAAAAAACGTCGATTTTTTATATAAATTTTTCATTATTATTTCCCAATGGCCATTACTGGGCTTGATTACGTTTTAACATGAGCCCGGTAAGATACAACCATAGGGCAATTTGCATACAAAAATACAATACATCGCGAACATCCAATACGCCGCGGGCAATAGCATCAAAGCGAATTAAAAAACTTAAGCCCACTATAAAGTCCAATAACCATTGCGGTGCCCAAAAGAAGGCCTCCAATACCATGGGCACACCACTCACCATGAATATAAAGCTCACCACAACCGTTAATAAAAATGCCACTATCTGGTTTTTAGTGCACGCCGACATGCAGCTGCCAATGGCCAAGAACCCACCCGCCATAAGCCAACTTCCCACGTAACCCGCCACAATTACGCCATGATCAGGATCCCCTAAGTAGCTCACAGTTATCCAGATAGGAAACGTTAATAATAATGCTAGGGCCGCAAACAACCAAGCCGCCAAAAATTTCCCCAACACCACATTTCCATGACCTATTGGCAACGTCATCAATAACTCTATAGTGCCCAGCTGGCGCTCAGACGACCACAATCCCATGGCAATGGCTGGCATAAAAAATAAATACAGCCATGGGTGGAAGTTAAAAAAAGCACTCAAATCCGCTTGGCCTTTTTCAAAGAAGTTCCCTAAATAAAAACTGAAAACACCTGCTAACACTAAAAACATAACTATAAATACATAGGCCACGGGGGTGGCAAAATAACTATAAAGCTGTCGGCGCATTACAATATTGATCATTTCTAAGCTCATGCTCGGGCCTTCTGTTTAGCGCTGGTCACTTGGCGGAATACGTCTTCTAATCGACCTTTTTCTACATGTAAATTTTCCACCTGCCACGCCTTTTTATCCAACCAGCGAACCACTTGAGGCAGTAACATGGCGCCCTGGCGTGGAAACAACGTAAATAGGCGTTCGTTAACTTGCTCAACGGCCTCAATGCCGTCTAATGCTTGCAGCATTGCTTGTGCATCAGGTATTTCATCCACTAAGTTTAGGCTGATGGCATTATGGTAACGGCTTTGTTTTTCAAGCTCAGAAGGTTTGCCATCTAAAATGAGTTTTCCTTTATCGATAATTAAGGCCCGCGAACACACGGCACTCACTTCTTCTAATATATGGGTAGAAATAATGACTATTTTATCTTTCGCTAAGCCTTTAATGAGTTCTCTTACTTGGTGTTTTTGATTGGGGTCGAGTCCGTCGGTAGGTTCATCTAGTATCAATACTTTAGGGTCGTGCATAATGGCTTGAGCGATGCCCACTCTACGCACAAAGCCTTTTGAAAGGGTATCAATGACTTGTCCCATTACAGACTGTAGTTGAACTTGTTCTATCACAGCCTGCAGGCGCTGTTCTTTTTGTGGCCCTTTAAAGCCCCGTACTTGGGCAATAAAATCTAGAAAAGCCCTTACCGTCATTTCGCCGTAAGCAGGCGCGCCTTCGGGTAGATAACCCATTAATTGTTGTACACTGTGTGTCTCTTTAGTCACATCAAAGCCACACACCGATACACAACCCTCACTTGGCGCTAAAAAACCGCTAATAATTTTCATTGTGGTGGATTTACCCGCACCATTGGGTCCTAAAAATCCCAGTACTTCGCCCTCGGCTACGCTGAAATTTAAATTTTCCACCGCGAAAACATCGTCAAAGTGTTTACAAAGGTTTTGCACGTGAATCATGTTTGTCCTCTTTATTCGATTTGAGCGTAAAAGCTGAATTTAAAAGCCTATTTGTAGTTTACTCACAATATAACGTATCTAAGCCGAAGCTTTAAACTAATTGAAACATCTGGTGACTCTAATGAAGGCGTATAAACACGCAAACCATCGCTCAAATAGCTGCTAAAAGCCATGATTTTTGAGGTAATTGGCGCTAGGTTTGTAAATGATACCTGCTACAATTCACACATCCTGACGTTTCAACGCTGTTAGTTTACGGTGAGAGTCATTCACTACGGTCAGGGATTGATGATTTTATTAAAGGTAACTATTTTGGCTATTCTGATTTCTTTTTTTAATGGCATATTCCGGCGCTTATTGAACCTTTGGGTTAAAACCGATGTGGTGGGCGCACATAATGAAAACAATGGGCTAGATCTTGAACAGCCTATTTTTTATGCTCTACCTCAGCGCTCTTATAGTGCCAGCTTAGTACTCGATGCCGAGACTCGAAAATTCAATTTACCCACCGCCATGGAACCCATAGAAATTGCCGGTGTGCAGTTTAAAAGCCGTATCGTGTTTTTGTCTCGCCCAGAAGGCAGTTGGTTCCGTCGCCGCTTTACACCTTATTTGAATTCCAGTGTGCCTGACATGCTTAAGGTCTGTGAACAAAACCCCGACATTAACGTGCAAATTGTGCCTGTAAGCGTGTTTTGGGGCAGAGAGCCCAATAAAGAAAAAAGCTTTGTAAAGATATGGCTAGGAGATAGTTGGGCCGTTATTGGCCCGCTTCGTCGTTTCATGAGCATATTGTTAAATGGGCGTAATACTTTTGTAAATATCAGTAAGACTATTTCTTTGAAGGCCATGCTGAATGAAAATCCTGAAATGGAATCGAGCCGACTGATCCGTAAATTGGGCCGAGTATTAAGGGTGCACTTTAGGCACACTCGTAGCGCCGTTATTGGCCCTGATTTAAGCCACCGCCGCACACTCGTACATCGCCTTATTCGCAAGCCCATGGTAAAAGCCGCCATTGAAAATTTGATGCACGAAAAAGGCATTAGCTATGATAAAGCCGCTGCCCAAGCCATAAAATATGGCAATGAGATTGCCTCTAACCAGAGCCATAGCACCATTCGTTTCTTGTCCATCGTCCTAAACTGGGTATGGAACAAACTTTACAACGGCGTCAATGTCCGCCACATGGATAAGCTTAAAGACATCTATAAAGACAACGAAATCATCTATGTGCCCTGCCACCGCAGCCATATAGATTATTTACTGTTGTCTTATGTAATGTACAAAAACGGCATAGTCCCTCCGCAAATCGCGGCGGGCATTAACTTAAACATGCCTATATTAGGTCCAATATTACGCCGCGGCGGCGCCTTTTTCATGCGTCGTAGCTTCAAAAACAACCCCCTATACAGTGCTATTTTTGATGAGTACCTGCATGCAATTTTCACATCTGGTTACAGCACCGAATATTTTGTAGAAGGCGGCCGCAGCCGTACTGGCCGGACTCTAAAGCCTAAAGCTGGCATGATCGCCATGACAGTGCGTAGCTTTTTACGCGACAGCCACAAACCTATTATTTTCATGCCCATATATGTGGGTTACGAAAAAGTATTCGAAGGTAATACCTACCTTGGAGAGCTACGTGGTAAAGCCAAGAAAAAAGAGTCGGTACTGAGCATCTTTAAAACCTTAAAAGACCTTAAAAAGAATTTTGGACAGGTCCACTTAACCTTCGGAGACCCCATTGAATTGGATGGCTTCCTGGAGTCTCATAATGCTGGTTGGAAAGACCAGGATCACGGCGTCGATTTTAGACCCGAATGGGTTAAGCCGGTTGTTAACAGTCTAGCCTTAGAAGTCGCCA
This sequence comes from Bermanella sp., assembly GCA_029938135.1. Classification (GTDB taxonomy): domain Bacteria; phylum Pseudomonadota; class Gammaproteobacteria; order Pseudomonadales; family Oceanobacteraceae; genus Bermanella. The sequence goes on from JAPYOO010000006.1 coordinate 21,960, forward strand.
CACAAATCAACAAGGCAGCCACTTTAAACCCCATAAACATGGTGTCTTTAGCTTTATTGGCGACCCCAAGACAGGCTATGGATGAAAAGACCCTAGTGCAAACTCTTAACTTGTATGGCGACTTGGTTAACAGCATGCCTTATAGCTCGTATACATGTTTACCTGAAGGAGGTGGCCAAGACTGGATTCTCTACGCTGAAGGCATGGAAGCTATTGAACGCCTAAACCACCCTCTTGGAGACATCATATCGGTGGATGAAACTCAGGCTGTGATGCTCACCTATTACCGCAATAACGTCATCCATATATTTGCTATCCCCTCGATGTTGGCGTGTTTATTTATTAATAACGTTAAAATGAAACATGAAGAAGTGATTCGCTTTGCCAAAACCATATATCCTTATTTAAAGGCTGAGCTATTTTTACATTGGCAAGATCATGAAATTGAAGCCGTGGTGCAACAATGGATCGACTTGTTTATTGATAAGGGCTACTTAACGGCCGACGGTGAGTATCTAGTGCGGCCTGCACTTAGCTCTAGCAACTTCATTATTCTATCGGTGTTATCTGAACAGGTTATTCAGATTTTAGAGCGCTATTACATCGCTATTGCACTTTTACAGCGCTCCGGCTCTGGTACGCTCAATAAAGACAGCATAGTGAAAAACTGCTCATTGATGGCTCAGCGCATATCAATACTCCACGGCTTAAATGCCCCCGAATTTTTTGACAAGTCGCTTTTTAGAAACTTAATTGATGAGCTGTTAGAGCGAGATGTATTAACCCTAGACGAAAACGCCAATATATTATTTGCGCACAAAATTGAAAACATCGCGAATGATGCCAAAGTGCTGCTAGATGCTGAGTTACGTCGTAGTATCCTGCAGGTCTCATTAGACTAATAAGTGCTACTTGTGGCGGGTTGTGACAAATACACAACCTGCCTCATTTAACCACCCGCCCCTTTTGAATTAGGTTTATGCCCTTTTTTTCTTATTAATCAAACCTTGTGCAAATTGATGCCGTAACTGTAAATATTTAGGGGTCAAACCCACATCTTCATAGAGTGGGTCTCCCATTTCGTCCACTGAAACAACTTTACTGCCGGCTTTATAAGGCATTTGCCTTTCTACTTCATCTAACGCCACCTCTATTAATTGGGCTAACACTTCGTTTTTATCTAATCCTGGATACAAGCTGGCCAGCGCTTCAAGCCGAGCTGCATCACGACGGGGCAGTCGGATATTATACTTTTCTTCGCCACCGCTTTCGTGGCTACTGGACTCCCACGAACTCATTAACTCCCTAACTTTCATTTGGCGGCCCCTACTTATGATCTCAACAATATAACCAAGTTTAGTCCAGCCTGACCTCATTGCAGCCAAATATACAAATTTTTACATTTACTTTTAGCGTACTTTTATTATGCCTTGGCGCTCATATTGCTTATATTATTCACAACAAGTCTATAATATTTTAAGGAAAGGAGACCCTTGTATCATGGAAGTTTTACTTAATAACGATCTAAAAGAGAATGTACGCCTACTGGGGGACTTACTCAGTGAAGTAATAGAAGAGCATATGGGGGGCGATTTTGTAGAAAAAATCATTCATATCCGCACCCTTGCCAAACAAGCCCGTGCCACTGGGCAAACCACCCCCATTGAATTAATCCATAGCCTAAATGGCTTGGCCAACGATGATATAACCCCCATTACTCGTGCGTTTAATCAATTTTTGAATCTGGCGAATATCGCCGAACAATACCATGACGTGGTGCGCAGCCAACCCAATCACCAACCACATCAACTGGCAGTCGTGCTCGATAAATTATCCAGCAAACTCAGTAAAGAGGAAGTAACCAAGCGTTTAAGCCAGCTACACATTGAACTGGTACTTACGGCGCACCCGACCGAGGTGACTCGGCGCACCCTAATACAAAAATACCAAATTATTTTTCAAGCACTTAATCAATTAGACGCTTACCCCAGTGTGAATGAGCGCTCGCAAATTTTAAGTCAAATAAAGCAAGTTATCGCACAAATTTGGTTCACGGATGAAATTAGGCAAACACGCCCAACACCAGAAGATGAAGCCAAGTGGGGTTTTGCCGTCATTGAAAATTCTTTATGGGAAGCACTGCCCAAGTTCTATAATGAACTTGACCAATTACTGCTAGAGCGTGGCTTACCGGTGCTTGCTAATAATGCTAAACCCTTTCGTTTTTGCTCATGGATGGGGGGAGACAGAGACGGTAACCCTAATGTAACGGCCAAGGTTACCCGCAACGTGATTCACCTAGGACGCTGGATGGCGGCTGACCTTTACTTACGAGATATTCAGGACCTTATTAACGATTTATCCATGCAGGCCGCCAACCCGGTTCTTTTAGCGGTAGTGGGCGATGTTCGTGACCCTTATCGCTGTCTACTGCATCAACTTAGAAACCGTTTAACCCAAACGCGAGCTTGGGCTAAAAATGCCTTAAACGCTAAAGCGGGTATTACACCTGCACCACCACTTGCAAATATATCTAGCTTAATTGAGCCGCTTAAACTGTGTTATGACTCATTGATGGACTGCGGCATGGCCACAATCGCAAAAGGCAAGTTACTCGACACTCTGCGTAGAGCCCATACCTTTGGTTTAACGTTATGCCCACTCGATATTCGCCAAGAAAGTACTCGCCATGAACAAGTCTTTGTAGAGCTGTGTCAGTACCTAGATTTAGGGCAGTATCAAAAATGGAGTGAAAAAGAAAAACAACAGTTTTTAATCCGCGAATTACAAAACAAACGCCCACTGCTACCCAAAAACTGGCAACCCAGTAACGAGGTTCAAGAGGTATTAGACACGTGCCACGTGATCGCAGGCCAGCCCCACGATTGCTTTTCAAGTTATGTAATTTCCATGGCCACCCACCCAAGCGACGTTTTAGCCGTGGCGCTCATATTAAAAATGTGTGGCCGCGCCTCTCCTATGCCTATTGTGCCTTTATTTGAAACACTCGATGACCTTACCCAGGCCGGCAACAGCATTAACAACTTACTAAGCTTGCCGTGGTATCAACAATACTGCCAAGGCGAGCAGATGGTGATGGTGGGGTACAGCGACAGCGCCAAAGACGCAGGGCAATTGGCTGCTTGCTGGGCTCAATATAAAGCGCAGGAAGAGTTAGTTGAGGTGTGCGACAAACACAAAGTACGCTTAATGCTCTTTCATGGCCGTGGCGGCACGGTAGGCCGAGGCGGTGGCCCAGCTCACGGCGCTATTTTGTCCCAACCTCCCGGTTCCGTTTTAGGGCGCATTAGAGTGACAGAACAAGGTGAAATGATTCGCTTTAAATTTGGCAATACCCAAGTGGCGCAACGCTCACTACAGGTTTATATGTCGGCCGTATTAATGGCCAGCGAATTCCCCCCACCCAAGCCCAAGCCTGTGTGGCGTAAAAACATGGAAGAGTTATCGAAATGTGCATTGCAAAGTTACCGTGGCATCGTGCGCGAAGACCCTGATTTTGTCAGTTATTTTCGTGCCGTGACGCCCGAACTTGAACTTGGAAAATTGGCATTAGGCTCGCGTCCAGCCAAACGAAATGCAGGCGGCGGTGTTGAAAGTTTACGGGCCATACCTTGGATTTTCGCATGGATGCAAATTCGCTTAATGCTGCCCGCTTGGCTGGGAAGTGAACGCGCTTTGCAAGAATATATAAAAGGCGGCAAGCTCACCCAACTGCAAGACATGAGTGAACACTGGCCGTTTTTTCAAACATTCATTGAGATGTTAGAAATGGTGCTTAGTAAAACGGACGGTGCCATTGCTGAGTTTTATGAAAGCCGACTTTTAAGTGAGCCGTCACCACTGGGACAACAATTACGCTTAAGATTAGTTGAGGCGATAGAGGCTGTAAAAACCATTAAACTACAAGAAATATTATTACAAAACAGCCCCATTATTCAGCAGTCTATGGCGGTACGAAACCCCTACACCGACCCGTTGCATTACCTACAAGCAGAGCTATTACATCGCACCCGTCAGCCAAATCCAGAGCATTTTGATGATTTAGAGCATGCGCTTAAGGTGACTATGGCCGGAATTGCCGCCGGCATGCGTAACACCGGCTAAGTACTGAATTACCCGTGCGCACCAGTAAACTAGGGGGTTGCACGGCTTAAGGGCGAAAGGTGTGGCTTAGAGCTAATACAAATGCCAAAAACATACATTAAAGCCCACTTGCCCTGAGCACTTTCGTCCGGTATTGTGGGCTTTTTTTTAATCTAAGCGGTTGTTTTTTAACCAATTGATAAAATGATTGGTTAAGCGAGCAATATCCAAATTGACTTAAGGTCGCGTCTTTATCAACGTGACGAAGTAGGTCCATTTGGATATTGATTCAAAACTACTAAAGGAAACATGAATGCGCATTATTTTATTAGGTGCCCCAGGCGCCGGTAAAGGTACCCAAGCACAATTTATTTGCGAAAAATACAACATCCCACAGATTTCTACTGGGGATATGTTGCGTGCTGCAGTTAAAGCCGGCACCGCACTTGGTAAGCAAGTTGAAGAAATCATGCAAACCGGTGGTCTAGTATCTGACGAACTGATTATTTCATTAGTGAAAGAACGTATCAGTCAAGACGACTGCAGTAACGGCTGTTTGTTTGATGGTTTCCCACGTACTATTCCTCAAGCTGAAGCCATGATTGAAGCCGGTGTAGAAATCGACTTTGTAGTGGAAATTGATGTAGCCGATGAAGAAATAGTGCAGCGCATGGCTGGCCGTCGTTTTCACCCAGCTTCAGGTCGTACTTACCACACGATTTACAATGCCCCTAAAGTGGAAGGCAAAGACGACGAAACAGGTGAAGACTTGATTCAGCGCGAAGACGATGCAGAAGAAACAGTACGTAAACGTTTAGATATTTATCATGAGCAAACTGAACCACTAGTGGGCTTCTATAAAGCCCTTACCAGTGATAACGCACCGAAGTATGCACATATCCCTGGCGTAGGTACGCTTAATGACATTCGCGATGCGATGTTTAAAGCCATTGTGTAATTTAATTTAGCAGTGCGATAGATATTCAAAAACCAGCTTAGTAGCTGGTTTTTTGGATTTTACACACCTCGTTTATTTCCTAAACTCGACTTTTATACCCATCACCACCGGTACCTGTATTAAAATGTACTGCGAGCTGAATAACGTTAATCTTAAGCTGTGCTCCACTCAACCTCCCTTCTTACTCATTATTTGAATGTCTTTTTACACTTATAGACAAATACAATATCGAATAAAGTACAGCCGACACTTTCACAATAACCTCCCTAATATCTGAGAAATGACATTCTTTTAGGAAATATTAAATAACAGGTTTAAGCAAAGTCAAAATCGGTGCGAACTTCTTTTGAATGGCATTAAAAAATTACTCTGCGCTCTGGCAGATTGCTTAGCTCGAACCACTACATCCATGTAGTTGTGCATTTATTGATATACCGTACATAATTATGTCCAAATGGCATATCATATTGCTTATTAGATTCTTTTGAGCAGATCACATGTCACAAAAAACCGCCGTTATATTAGTGAATTTGGGAACGCCAGACGCACCGACACAACCTGCGGTGCGTAAATTTCTAAAAGATTTTTTATGGGACGACCGCATCATAAAACGCAACCCCGTGTGGTGGCTGGTACTAAATGCCATTATTTTGAACACGCGCCCTAAACGAGTGGCCAAACTATATGAAAGCATTTGGCAAGACGACAGTCCGATTCGCACTATTGGTTACCAGCAAAAAAACAGTCTACAAACCCTTTTAAAAGATCAGGCCCAAGTCATGCTTGCCATGACCTATGGGCAACCTTCCTTTAAAACCTGTTTAGATGAGCTTAATAATAACGGTTTTGAGAAGGTTATCGTCTTACCTTTATTTCCTCAGTATTCAGCCACCACAACTGGGGCAGTATTCGATCAAGTGGCTGATTTCATAAAAAAAACACGTAATATTCCTGAAATTCAACTTATAAAAGACTACCACCAGCACGATGTTTACATTGATGCCTTAGCCAATTCAATCGAAAAACATTGGCAGAAAAACGGTAAAAGCGAAAAACTTCTATTGTCATTCCATGGCATTCCACAAGTTTACGTGGATAAAGGGGACCCTTATGAACAGCAAGTTAAAAATACTGTAAGTAAATTAGCTCACAAACTAGATCTCGCTGAACAGGACTATCAACTATGTTTCCAAAGCCGATTTGGACCCACTCAATGGCTAGAACCATATACCGATAAAACATTAGAAGAATGGGCTAAAAATGGCGTTAAATCTGTTGATGTCATTTGCCCCGCTTTTAGTGCTGATTGCTTAGAGACACTAGAAGAGATCAGTGAAGAAAATAAAGAGATATTTTTAAATCATGGTGGCGAGCAATATTGCTACATTCCGGCATTGAATAATGATGAATTACACATTCAAATGATGAAACAGATTATCGATCCACATTTAGTTCCATAACATGTTTTATTCTAATTAAGAGCAGAACACGTTAATTCAATTCACAGCGCTCACGTTTCTAAATTTAAAATCGTGAACGCCATTTCTTATCCTTTTACGAATAAATAACAATAAATGTTATTTTTTTGCGCCAATATTTCTGTTTTCGAAGCAATTAAGTAGTTTTTTTAAAAAAAATCCTTTATTTTTACTTAAAGACTTTGCTCTTATCTTTTTTTAGACTATTTTTTTATTGATACACTTTTATTAACAAAAGGAAAATATTATGGCTAAAGGTCGTAAAAAAGCTGTTGCGAAAAAACGCGTAGCGAAAAAAGCTCCTGCTATTACCTCTCCTGCATTAGTGAAAGCTGCAAAAGCAGCCGATAAAGCTAATAAAGCAATAGCAGACTCCACCGCCAAAACGGCAGCCGCTAATAAAAAGCTAGTTGTCGCTCGTAAAAAGGCATCTTCTACGGGTACTGCAGCGGCTAAAAAAGCAGTTGTATCTGCTCGTGCAGCCCTTGCTAAGCAAAAAGCATCTCTATCTAGCGCTAAAGATAGTGTGCGTGAAGCTAAGAAAATGGCTCAAGCAGCCAACATCGAAGCTAAAGTTGCTGCCGCTGCTGCTGCCGCTGCTGAAGCTGCAAAAGCCTTTGAAGCTTCTTTAGCCGAAAAAGCGGATGCTGACTTAGTAACTGCCGTTGCTGCATTTGAAGCTAAGTGGCGTGCTGCCCGTACTCGTAAAGATGCCGCTAAAGTTAAAGCTAAAGCTAAAAAAGCCGCTGCTAAAGACAAGGCCGCCGCCAAGAAAGCCGCCGCTAAGCTTAAATCATTGGCAAAGCCTGCTAAGAAAAAGCCTGCTAAGAAGAAACCTGCTGCTAAGAAGAAGCCCGTAGCTAAGAAAAAGCCGGCTGCAAAGAAAAAGCCAGCGGCTAAAAAGAAGCCTGCTGCTAAGAAAAAAACAGCGGCTAAGAAGAAGCCAGCTAAAAAAGCGAAGAAGTAATTCGCTAGCAGATTAACTCTGCTACCTTCTAACAGGGCTATTTAGCCCTAATAGAATAAAAGCCGATGCAACCATGTTGCATCGGCTTTTTTTATGCTCAAGGATGAGCTGTATCCTAGTATTGTATGGAACAAGTACTAGGGTATGCTCAAGGATGAGCGGCCGTTTAAAGCTCCCGACAAAGATGACATTTCCTTCACCCAAGTGGGTCACTTAGGAACGAGACGGGAAAGGCACAGCAATAAAGAAAACCTTGCCACTTAAGCGAACAAACAAAACACTGTTTAAAAACACATACCTAAGTTTATTAACACTGTAAATCTTAGGGCCATCACCTTGTTAGCAATTATGTTAGACTGGCGCTCCTGATTTACCCAATACTTGAGATGTATTTTATGGCGAACCTGCTTGTTATTGAAGCCGCCAGCGACAGCTGTTCTATTGCACTGCAAATAGATAATCACATTTTTGAACGCATTGAAGCGGCACCGCGTATGCATAGCCGACTTTTATATCCGATGTTAAATGACTTAATGGATCAAGCGGGCATTAAACCGGCGCAGTTAGATGCCGTGGTTTTTGGTAAAGGGCCTGGTTCTTTTACCGGTTTGCGTATTGCGGCCGCGACAGCACAAGGCATCGGATTCGCCTGTGATATTCCATTAATTGGCATTTCTACTCTTCAAGCTATGGCGACACAGGCTCGAGAAGAACTTGGGGGCGATAACGTTATTTCCATTATGGATGCCCGTATGAATGAACTTTATGTGGGGTTTTATGGATTTGATGAAAATACGCAGTTAATGCAGCCTCAGATTAATGATCAATTAAGTCCAGTTGAAGCCAGTTTGCAGCAAATGAATATTGTAACAACTGATGGACTAACGGCCTGTGGTCACGGCCTTAAATTAACGCACGTTTTAGATGTTTCGATCCAAGAAATACCTCAGCAAGACCCCCTGCAACTTCTAAAAGCGCGCTCAATGTTGCCCATGGCCAATTATCTATATGAACAACAAGACGTCATTAACCCTGAACAAGTGGAGCTAGTGTATTTGCGAGAGCAAAGCCACTGGAAAACCATCAAGCAACAGAAACAACTAAAAAAATAAAACAATCTAAATATTAAGGAATAATATGGAATGGTGGCAGGCCGTTGTTTTGGCCGTTTTGCAGGGACTCACCGAATTTTTACCGGTATCCAGTTCAGCACATTTAATACTCCCCTCACAACTTTTAGGCTGGCCCGATCAAGGTCTAGCCTTTGATGTGGCTGTACATGTGGGCACATTACTGGCTGTTATGTTTTATTTTCGCACCGATATCGCTAAATTAACCAAGGGCTTTTTCCAAAGTACTTTTTTGCGCACCCCCAACCAAGATGGAAAAATGGCTTGGTGGATTATTATTGCAACCATGCCAGCAGGTTTCATTGGTTTGTGCCTTAATGGCTTTATTGAGGATCATTTTAGACATGTTGCGGTGATTGCCAGTACCACCATTATATTTGGTGTATTTTTATTACTGGCCGACCGCCGTAAAAACCTCGTTAAGCAAATAAGTGAAATGCCATTACGGCACGCACTTTACATAGGTGCAGCACAAGCAATAGCACTAATACCTGGAACCAGTCGTTCTGGCATTACTATCACCATGGCGTTATTTTTAGGGTATCAACGCTCTGAAGCTGCACGTTTTAGCTTTTTACTGTCTATGCCTTTGATTATATTGGCCGGCGGGTACAAAGCCTGTGAACTACTTGCCAGCTCAACACCTATTGCTTGGGGACTTATTTTCATGGGCGTACTGGTCTCAAGTTTCAGTGCTTATATTTGTATTCACTTCTTTTTAAAGCTCATTGAGCAGCTGTCCATGACCCCATTTGTTATTTACCGACTCCTACTGGGCGGACTGTTGTTCACAGCCCTTTATGTTGGCTGGATTTTATAAGTTATGACCGACCACTCATTTCAACTTGAACTTGTTTGCACTCAAGAAAGCCTACAAGATAAAGCTCAGCAATTGGCTGTGCGCTTAGGCCTTTCGCTGTGCACCCAAGTAAAAGATGACAGCCAATTAAGTTTATTACTGAACGAGAGTGGTTTAAGCCTTTTACGACCCGGCGACAAGGCTCTAGGCGCTTTGCTGGTGGATTTTAATGATGGCGCCCTCACATGGCGACGTAACCACGGCGGCGGCACAGGCCAGGCCGTGGCAAAAGCCGTGGGGTTAAAACAAAAAAAGGCACTGACTATTTTAGATGCCACTGCGGGCACGGCCACTGATTCATTTGTACTGGCCGCATTGGGATGCCACATGACAATGGTGGAGAGGCACCCGATCGTGGCTGCGTTACTGGAAGACGCATTGTTACGCGCGCAAAATGAAGTCGATGTCTATGACATCACACAGCGCATGAAATTGCACAACGGCAGCAGCCTTCAATACATGCACAATTTAGCTAACGACAGCTTTGATGTGGTGTATCTAGACCCCATGTTTCCTCATTCGGGAAAAAAAGCCCAAGTGAAAAAATCTATGCAATATTTTCGCGATATGGTGGGTAAAGATGAAGATGCCGATGATCTATTGGCCCCCGCTATCAGGCTGGCTAAATATCGGGTCGTGGTTAAGAGACCTAGAAAAAGCCCCCATCTAAACAATCAAACCCCAAGCTATAGCCAAGAAGGTAAAGCAAACCGGTTTGATATTTATGTTAATAAATCAATGAAATAGTATGCGAATACATCGTTAAAAGTAGCGAGGAAACGCTACTTTTAACGATTATTCATCATGACTCAAGCTTCTTAGCCACCAGCCATAACAATTCCATTTGCTCTAAGTTTGCATCTTGTAACGCTATTCCCTGCTCTTTCAAACTGGCTTCTACATATTTAAAACGTCGCTCAAACTTTTCGTTGGTACTGCGAATGGCCATTTCTGGTTTCACATTCACATGACGGGCTAGATTTACCATGGCAAACATCACATCTCCCAATTCATCTTCGATATGGGCATGATCGTTTTCTAGCATGGCCTCACGCAACTCTGCGATCTCTTCTTCTATTTTATCCAACACTTGAACAGCCTCTGGCCAGTCAAAACCCACCAAAGCTGCACGCTTTTGTAATTTTTCAGCGCGTTGGATGGCAGGCAGAGTTCGCGGAACATCATCTAAGATACTGGTGACGGCCTGTGCTTTGCCCTTGGCTTGCCGTTCAAGTTCTTTAATCGCCTCCCAACGCCCTTTAATTTGCTCATCGTTTAATGGCGAGGCATTTGATAACTGATATAGATCGCCATCAGGAAAAACATGCGGATGACGTCGCACCAGTTTAGTAACTAAGCTATCCACTACGTCAGCAAACTTAAAGTGCCCATCCTCAAGGCCTAATTGAGCGTAAAATATCACTTGGAACAAAAGATCGCCGAGCTCTTCTTGTAAATGGGCAAAATCTTTACGTTCAATGGCATCGGCTACTTCATAAGCTTCTTCCAGTGTACAAGGCACAATAGTGTCGTAGGTTTGTTTTATATCCCAAGGACATCCACCGTTAGGGTCGCGTAAACGAGACATCAAATGCAGTAAATCATCGATTTGAAATTGCGACATGGTTAAACCTGACTATTCACTGAGTTATTGCTGATGACGGTGAACATCCATAATGTTGGGCAGCATTTGAATTTTATTAATGATTTGCCCTAATTGCTGCAAGCCCGCCACCTCAACTTTTAAAGTAACGTCGGCGGTACCGTCTTCATGACTCACTGTATTCATGGCCAATACATTCACGTCTTCGTTAGCAAGTGTAATCGTTATGTCTTTTAATAACCCACGGCGATCATAAGCTTTAACGGATAAATCCAACGGGTATAGTTTTTCAGGACTGCCGCCCCAACTCACTTGGGTAATTCGGTTACTGTGGCTTTGCATGAGGTTAAGTAAATTATTACAGCCGGACTGATGAATGCTAACGCCTCGCCCTTGGGTGATATAACCCACGATAGGGTCCCCTGGAAGCGGCTGACAGCACGAAGCCAATGTACTGAGTAACTTCCCCACACCATTGATAAACACGTCACTACCATCTGTAGCCTTCGCCTGAGTAACCGGCAATAAGCTCATTTGGTTAATATGTTTGGGCTGTGATTCACTTTGTTTTTGCAGATGGTTAATAATTTGCCCAATACGTGTGCCACCGGAACCCAATGCTGCAAACAGATCATCTTGCGAATTGAACTTCATTTCCTGGGCTATTATCGCTGCGTTTTGATTTAGCAAACCCACTCGTTTAAGCTCTTTATCTAAAATACTTTTACCATCTGCAATGTTCTGTTCACGGTTTTGGCTTTTAAACCAAGACGCCACTTTGGCCCGAGCGCGGGAGGTATTTACATAACCGTTTTCAGAATGTAACCAGTCGCGCCTAGGTTTGGCATCCTTACTGGTGAGCACTTCTATTTGATCGCCGGTTTTAACCAGATAATTCAGCGGAACCATTCGACCATTAACTTTAGCACCACGGCACTTATGGCCAATTTCAGTATGCACACGATAGGCAAAATCCACTGGCGTAGACTTAGGTTGCAGATCCACTACATGGCCATTAGGGGTGAAAACATAAATACGATCAGGCGTTACATCCTGACGCAAAGATCCCATTAATTCATTTAAGTCACCCAAATCTTCATGCCATTCAAGTACTTGGCGCAACCACGATATTTTTTCTTCATAACCCGAATCTTTACCATTTACATCTGTGCCTTTATAAAGCCAATGGGCACAAACCCCCAGCTCGGCATCATCATGCATCTGGGGGGTACGAATTTGCACTTCCAACACATTACCCTCTGGCCCCACCACAGCTGTATGCAAAGAGCGGTATCCGTTTTCTTTGGGATTCGCTATGTAGTCATCAAATTCATGGGGGATATGTTTCCAAAAAGTATGAGCAATACCTAACGCGGCATAACAATCTTTAAGTTCGGGCACTAAAATACGCACGGCACGGATATCGTAAACTTGCGAAAACTCAATATTTTTGCGGCGCATCTTACGCCAGATGCTGTAGATGTGCTTGGCACGCCCTTGGATGTCACACTCAATGCCCGCACCTTCGATGGCATTTTTTAGGGTGTCCACCACATTCTCGATGTAGCTTTGACGCGCTAAGCGTTTTTCATCTAATAACTTGGCAATTTTTTTATAGGAATCGGGTTCAAGGTAGCGAAAACTTAAATCTTCCAACTCCCATTTAATTTGACCTATGCCTAACCGGTGGGCCAAGGGAGCATAAATATCAAAAACTTCCCTTGCGACCTTTAAACGACGTTGCGGCTGCGCATTTTTAACCGCCCGAATAACACTGGTTCGTTCGGCTAACTTAATGAGTGCCACACGCACATCATCAATCATCGCCACCAGCATTTTTCGCATGTGCTCCACCTGGGCTTCGCTTTGCCCTAACACCTTTTGCTGGGACGCCGTTTGAGCCTGAGTAAGTGCAGCCATCTGCAACACACCATCAATCAACTTGGCCACTTCACTGCCAAATTGCTTCTTTACCGAGGAAAGTGTTAAACGCCCTTCTCGCACAGGTCGATAAACAATAGCGGCGACAATACTGGCTTGATCCAAATGCAGTTCGGCCAACACCTGTGTCATCTCTATGCCGATTTGCAAACTGGAAATATCCGCATTCCACTGAGCATGATTGGCGATGGCTTCAGTTTCAACTTTTTGTGCCAATAGACAGGCACGGCGAACTTGCTCTACATCTTTAATTTCTATTTGATGCTCAAGCGTTGCTATCCATGCTTCTATGTCCACCGAACCATCATTAATAAGATGGTCGTCACGTACTTTAACCATAGTAAACCTGTCTTAATCCTTTACAAACAACGCCATTGTTTCCACATGTTTGGTTTGTGGGAACATATCCATAACGCCTATTTTGCTCAATTTGAAGCCCGCTTCTAATAATACTTTGGCGTCTCGAACCAGTGAACTGGGCTCACACGCTACATATAAAATTCTGGACGACTGAGCCGCCAACCATGGCATTAATTCTGCCGCGCCGGATCTTGGAGGATCTAACAATATAGCGTCGGCTTTTGGTAGTTTTTGCAGTAAGACTTCATCAGCTAAATTCAACAACATGGCTTGTACATTTTCTTGGTCATTTTGTCGACTGTTGTGGTCTATTTGTTTCACCATGTCCGATATACCTTCTACCGCGACCACCTGTTTAAAGTCTTTGGCTAATGGCACACTAAAATTGCCGATTCCTGCAAATAGATCTAACAATGTCTCATTTGCACTGGGCGCCAACCACGCTTGTGCCTGCGCCAGCATTTTTTGATTAACGACTTTATTACCTTGAATAAAGTTTTTCACATTAAAGTGTAATTCCTTATCCAGCACCCAATAACGTAAGGGCTGCTCTTCTTCTGGCCACACACACGTCAGGTTACTGACTTCATTTTTGTCCTGTTCTCCTGCATCGAGGAAAAGCTGTACGTTCTTTTTCTTGGCCCAGGTTTTAAGTTTTTTAACGTCTTGTGCTTCCATTTTTTTCAAATGACGCAACACCACCACATCAGTCTCATCACTGGCTATCAGCTCTAACTGAGTAATGCGGGATTTAGACACTAAGACACTAATCAATTCTTGTAAGGGGGTAATTAATTGCGACAATGAAGGCTGCAACACAAGGCATTCTTTAATAGCCGTAAGGTGACTATTGGCCTCTTCACGAAAGCCTACGATTATTTCATCTTGTTGTTTACGGAAACGTACACCAAGGCGCGCACGGCGACGATAGTTAAACGGCTCACTTTCGATCGGGGTTTGCCAGGGAATATCTGCTAGCTTTAATTGGCGAGTAAGTTGTTCGTGGAGGTTTTGTTGCTTATAGCCCAGTTGTTTATCACTGGCTAAATGTTGTAACTGGCACGCGCCGCAACGACTAAAATGGGGGCAAAGGGGCTCTACCCGTTCATCACTGGCATTCACCACTTCAATGAGTTTGCCATGGTTAAAGTGGCGCATTTCTTTGCTCACTTGTACTTTGACGGTTTCTCCGGGCAATGTATCTGGGATAAACATGACTTTATCTTGTGAGCGGCTAACACCTTGTGCTTCATGGCTTAAGGCGTGAATTTCAACCTCACAAACTTCCGTTTTTAGGGGTTGTGGGCGAGAACCACGCGCCTTTTTGTTGTGCTTAACTATGCCCACTACGATACCACTCCACTGCCAATTTATTGAGCTTTTCACCCCCTACATTTCCAAGTAGAAAGCACTTCAATAAGATGGGGCCTAATATGCCGCCAAATAACAAAAATTCAAGTGATATTCGTTAAAATAACCCGTTATTTTGATCCAGCGCCTTAATATTCACCGCTAGCTCTCGGGCGAACTGTCTTGGTTATAGATGCCTGTGGATAAGTAGCGGTCGCCACGGTCACAGATGATCGTGACAATAACCGCGTTTTCTAACTCTTCGTTCAGTCTTAACGCACCAGCCACCGCGCCGCCTGAGCTTACACCGCAGAATATGCCTTCTTCTCGAGCCAACCTGCGCATCGTAGTTTCAGCTGAATGCTGATCAATATCCAGTACTTGATCCACTTGATTCGCATCAAAAATGTCGGGTAAATATGCCTGTGACCAGCGTCTAATGCCCGGAATTGACGCGCCGTCTTCTGGCTGCAGGCCAACTATTTGAATATTAGGATTTTTTTCTTTCAAAAAACGGCCCGTACCCATGATAGTACCGGTAGTACCCATGGAACTGACAAAGTGAGTGACGGTGCCCTGAGTATCTTTCCAGATTTCAGGACCGGTACCTTGATAATGGGCCACTGGGTTATCTTGATTAGAAAACTGATCCAGTACCACCCCTTTGCCGCTTGCCTGCATTTCAAGCGCTAGATCGCGGGCATACTCCATGCCCTGTGCTTTGGTGACTAATATCAACTGGGCACCATAGGCTTCCATGGCCCAGCGACGCTCCATGCTTAGGTTATCCGGCATAATTAACACCATTTTATAACCTTTAATCGCGGCCACCATGGCCAAAGCAATACCCGTGTTACCACTGGTGGCTTCAATAAGAGTGTCACCGGGTTTAATGGCGCCTTTTATTTCAGCTTGATTAATCATGCTTAGCGCAGGGCGATCTTTAACTGAACCGGCCGGATTATTACCTTCCAGTTTAAGTAAGATAGTGTTGCTGGTATGTGTGCCTAAACGCTGCAAACGTACTAATGGGGTGCCACCCACAAAGTCGGCAATGGTGGGGAAATCCATACTCAATTCACTTTATATAACCATTTTCATGAATAATACCCGTTAAACTTAGCTATTTGTAATATTAAAAGGTCATTTGCTTATAGCAAAAGCGATGAATGAGCACCTGTAGAAACAAGTAGTAGGACTTTACTGCTAGAATACTTGCCCGCTGAGTAGCTTGATATTCACTCAACGGGGTAACTCAATCACCTTAAAGCTGAATATGAACAAAGAACGTCGCACCCAAAAACGTCTTTTACTGATCATTCTAATGCCCTGCCTATTGAGCGCGGCGTTATTGGGTGGTTATTTTAGCTATCAGCATCAAACCTTGCTTGAACGTCAAGCGACTCAACAATCCGTATTATTAAGCCGTCAACTGGCCATGCATTTAGCCAGCCTAATGACTCAAAAAAACAGCAAATTATTACCCGAGGCCTTTACGGCCCGAAACCATGATAGCTTGCGTCATTCAATACAGCCCTATTTAGATTTACCTGAACTGCGCAGCATTGCGGTGCTATCTAACACCCAACAACCGCTATTGTTAATGGGCCCAAATATGCTGCCCGTTACGTCCAATCGATTTATAGAGCAACAAGTTCACCGATTTAACACCGACCATAGCATTCGAGTACGCGCCCCTATGTACGCTCCTAATGACGAGTTACAGGTACACATGCTCGGCTGGCTTGAGTTAGAATTTAATACGAATAATACTCAAATCAGCCAATACCAAGCGCTATTAAGCAGCCTAATTATGATATTGGTACTTTGCCTTTTTGCCTTTTACCTAGCGTATAAAGCCAGTAGCCGTATTACCCGCCCCTTACAACACGTGGCCGCCACGTTAGAGCAATTAGAATTAGGTAATTTGGACGCTCGAATTCAACTAACGGATAAAGAAGAGTTTAGTGAACTGGCAGTCGGGATTAACTCCATGGCCACCAGTTTGCACCGCGGCCAGCAAGAGCTGCAAGACAACATTGAACAAGCTACCCAAGACTTAAAAGAAACCTTGGAAGAAATGGAAGTTCAAAACATTGAGCTTAACTTAGCGCGCCGCTCGGCCCTAGAGTCCAGTAATACTAAATCTGAGTTTCTTGCCAATATGAGCCATGAAATTCGCACCCCTCTTAATGGCATATTAGGCTTTAGTAAATTACTAGAAAAAACGCGATTGAATAAACGCCAACAGGAATACCTCAGCACCATTGAGTCGTCATCATCAAGTCTGTTGAGCATCATTAACGACATTTTAGATTTTTCTAAAATTGAAGCCGGTAAACTGGTATTAGACAGCGCCCCCGTACACATGCGTGACATTGCCGATGAAGTACTGGCCATGCTGGCCCCCGAAGCTCATAAAAAAGATTTAGAACTGGCAGCCTTGGTTTATCAAGATGTACCGGTAGAAATTATGGCTGACCCCACCCGCATTAAGCAAGTACTTACCAACCTGGTCAGTAATGCCATTAAATTTACACAAAGTGGTTCGGTCATCGTGCGCATTATGCTAGAAGAGCATATTAAACAAAAAGTGGCCCTTAAGGTCACCATTACCGATACCGGTATTGGTTTAAGTGACGATCAGCAAAAAAACCTATTTAAGGCGTTTAGCCAAGCCGACGCTTCTACCACCCGTAGTTATGGTGGCACTGGGCTGGGTTTAGTGATTAGCCGTTACTTAGTAGAGCACATGCAAGGGGATATTGGTTTTACCAGTCAATACGGCGCGGGTTCTCAATTTTGGTTCACGGGCAAATTTGAAGTTTGTAACGTAGAGCAAGACTCCTACTATGACGCCCCTTGGTTTCAACAAAGTGCCTATTTATTATGTCATTGGGACATCACTAAACAGGCGCTACAACACCAACTGGCTAATTTAGGGTTTCAGGTACAAGTCTTTAGCAATATAGAAGATTTGATGAATGCCCAGCAGCATCAACCTGCTACTGTGTGCTTAGTTGAAATTGATAATAAAACCTGCCACAGCAGCATTCAAATCTTGAAACGCGATTCTGATGTGGTGGCTTTATTGCCTAACAATGAAAGCCACTATTTAGCCACGTTGCAAAAACATAATTTGGATCACAACCTCGTCTACCCGGTATCTTTTAGGCGCTTAAACCAATGGGTACACGACACATTAGGTGAGAAGCTGCCAAATCACCAAGATGAATCAAGCCAGCGCCAGCTAAACATTTTAGCGGTAGATGATAATCATCCTAATTTGGAATTGCTGAGTACTTGGCTGCAAGATTTAAATGTAAATGTCATTACCGCCACAGGAGGCATTGAGGCGGTAAGGTTAGGTTGCAGTGAAAAGTTTGACCTCATTTTCATGGACATTCAAATGCCCGACCTAGATGGGGTTAAGGCCACCGAAAAAATTCGTCAACAAAGACTTAATAGCCATACACCTTTGGTGGCCCTTACCGCTCATGCCTTGCCCAATGAGCGTAAACAATTGTTACAAAGCGGCTTTGATGATTACCTCACCAAACCCATTAGTGAAGAACAACTGATTCATACTTTAATGAAGTGGACCCAGTTCCAAGCGTCAGGGAAAAGCACGTATATTAAATCCAACCGCCAAGTGAATACATCGCTTCCACCTGGCGACATGAGCTTAGTCGTGGATTGGCAACGCTGCTTAACGTTAGCGGGCAATAAAGTGAAATTGGCACACGCTATGTTAGCGGGCTTAATTGAAGAGGTTAAAACACTTCATACACAAGTCAGCCATGAATTACCACAAGACCTAATGGAGACTGTTCACAAGACTCACGGCCTATGTAAATACGTAGGCGCCGAAAACTTACGGCATGCTCTAGAAGAGGCCGAAACCTGCCTTAAAACAGACCAACAAAGCTGGCCTAAATACCAGCAACCGTTATTGCACGCCATTGAACAATTAATCAGTTGGGATAAAGAAAGCCAGTGGCAGGAACAGCTTGATGAGTTGGCGCAGGATTAAATTCTAATGCGCAGGTTCTATCGGAATGATTAATACAGTAACTATTTACAGTTATAAAAGCGCCGTCTTCAAATGAGCGTACAGAACGCCACCGCGTAATGGCGCTCATCACTCAAGCTAATTAAGGCCTTACTGGCCCCAAGCAAGTGTAGGCGAGCCAGCGCGCCATCATGAAGCGTCACTAAGGGTGCACCTAAATCATCATGAGTAATTTCAATTTCTTGAAAGCCCACCCCCTTTGCAATACCCGTACCCAGAGCCTTCGCAATGGCTTCTTTGGCGCACCAACGTTTTGCAAGGAACGCAATTTTTAAAGCATCATTATTAAAACTTTCAAATTTTTTACGCTCGCTTGGCACCAGTATACGTAGAACTATCCGATCCCCTTGTCGAGACCAGGTTTGTCCAATACGATCAACCTCTACAATGTCAGTGCCAATGGCGATAGTCATAACTTCAATCTCAATCTAGCGGCTCGGAGACGCTTGCGTAATTAAATCACGCATTTCTTTCACAGCCGATTTTAAGCCTACAAAGGCGCCATGGGCGATGATACTGTGACCAATATTTAACTCGTTAATACCCGGTATGGCCGCGATGGCTTCCGTATTATGGTAATGCAAGCCATGGCCTGCGTTCACTATTAAACCCTGTTTTAGGGCGTACTCTACGCCTTTTACTATTTTCGCTAACTCTTCTTGCTGAGCCTGAGGCGTTGGGGCATCGGCATAATGGCCGGTATGAATCTCTATAACGGGTGCGCCACAGCGTACGGTTGCATCAATTTGTTTTTCATCGGCATCTATAAATAAAGACACTTCTGAATTAACGTGGGCTAAACGCTCACAGGCAGACTTAATAGCCACTTCGTTAGCCAATACATTCAACCCCCCTTCAGTGGTGAGCTCTTCGCGTTTTTCAGGCACTAAACATACACAAGCGGGTTTCACTTGCAGGGCAATTTCAACCATTTCATCGGTTACTGCCATCTCTAAGTTCATACGCGTATTAAGCATGTCATTGAGCAGGTATACATCTCGGTCTTGAATATGTCGGCGATCTTCACGTAAGTGCAAGGTTATGCCATCGGCTCCGGCTTCTTCGGCTAAGAGCGCCGCTTGTACTGGATCGGGGTAACGTGTGCCACGGGCCTGGCGTAGGGTTGCGATATGATCGATGTTAACGCCTAATAAAACACGGTTGGTGGCTTTCACGGTTTATCCTTGTTCAATATTTGACTGATAGTGATTAAAAATTAACTAATTTGGTGGAATTGTTTCAACAATTCCCGAGCTTGAATAGGTTTGTAACCAACAATAGGTCTAAGGGCCAAACGTAACAGACGCTTAGCCATTTTTAAAGTAGCGGGAATCTGTAACTCCCCTCTGGACAAGCTCATTAGTTCACTGCCTTTAAAGCAGGAATTAGGGTTTTTATTAACGTAACCCGCACCAACTCTCGCCATACCCTGCTCAGCGTAAAAGCCATAATGGGCATTTTCGTCAACTCCTTCGCCACTGCGAAAGTCTAGCCCCCACTCATAACCTTGACCCATATGTTCAAGCAAGGTTAATTCAAAGTGACGTAAAGAACATTCGAGGTTTATACCGGTAAGGTTAACGAGGGCCGCTTCATAGGCTTCAAACAACAACTCAGCTTCTATATCGGTCTCACTGCGCAGTGCACGCTGTAAGACCTCATTAATATAAAAACCACTAAAGAGTGAATTGCCTTTTAATGCTATGGGCAAACTTAGGCTTTCATAATTATCCAACTGCTTTAGGTCAGAGTCACCATGGAATTCTATCTGATACTCTATAAAGGGTTGTAGGCTTTGACCCTGACTCATTTTCTTTTTAGCCCCCCGAGCAATGCAGCGAATTAAGCCGAAGTCGGGGGTAAAAAAATCCACCATCGCGCTGGTTTCACGATAGGGCCGGGAATGTAAAACGTAGGCCTGTTGTTTTTCCATGCTACTTTTAATCTAGAATATTGGTTAATCTAAATCGTTATACCCTAGCGATTTAAGCGCGCGCTCGTCATCCGCCCAGCCGCCCTTCACTTTCACCCAAGTATGAAGCATCACCTTAGAGTCAAACAGATTTTCCATGTCCTTACGGGCATCTATGCCTATTTGCTTAATACGCGCGCCTTTATCACCAATGATGATTTTTTTCTGGCCGTCGCGCTCCACCAAAATTAATGCATGTATGGTAATGAGGTGACCTGTTTCTTCAAACTTTTCAATCTCTACTGCCACCGAGTATGGCAACTCTTCACCTAATTGACGCATGATTTTTTCGCGCACCAACTCTGCCGCTAAGAAACGGGCACTGCGATCTGTGAATTGATCTTTATCGTAAAAGTGAATTCCCTCAGGAATGTATGTTGCAATACTGGCTTCTAAATTTTCAATGTTATTGCCCAACTTAGCACTAACAGGGAATATTTCTAAAAAGTTCATCTTCTCTGAAACGATTTTCAAGAAGGGTAATAACGCCCCTTTGTCCTCCAGGAAATCAATTTTATTCACCACCAATATACACGGCACATTGACCGCTTTAATTTTTTCTAATACGACCTGATCTTCATCCGTCCACTTAGTTCGGTCAATTACAAATACCACTAAATCAACATCTTTAATGGCACTAGAGGCCACCTTATTGATGTGGCGGTTTAAGGCTTTTTCGTTATACCCTTCGTGAAGCCCTGGGGTATCTACATAGATAGCCTGTATTTCGTCTGTTGTTTTCATACCCAATATTTGATGACGGGTAGTTTGTGGTTTACGAGAAGTGATGCTTAATTTTTGCCCTAAAATGCGATTAAGCAAGGTGGACTTACCCACATTAGGACGACCAACAATGGCGATGTAACCACATTTATCTGTCATAGTTATTCTACTCCTAATGCTTTTAAAGCTTTTTCGGCGGCACTTTGCTCTGCGAAACGTCGACTACTGCCAATGCCCACAGTCACTTCTGGTAATTTTTCCACTCGGCAACTGACTTTAAACTTTTGGTCGTGGGCCTGGCCGGAAACCTCTATGACATCATACTTAGGTAAACGGCTTTGATTCTTTTGCAGGTGCTCTTGCAGTCGAGTCTTGGCATCTTTTACTACTTTATCTTCACTTAAATTGTCTAAGCGTGTTTTATACCAGCTTAAAATTCGCTCTTGCACGGCATCCATACCGGTATCTAGGTATATGGCACCGATGATCGCTTCCACTACATCCGCTAGAATAGATTCACGGTTATAACCACCACTTTTTAACTCACCCGAGCCTAACAAAAGGAATTCACCCAATTCAAAATCACGGGCTATTTCGGCTAAAGTCGTACCGCGGACCATGTCGGCCCGCAAACGGCTAAGCTTACCTTCATCCGCCTTAGGGAATTTTAAGTAAAGGGCTTCGGCAATAGTAAAGTTAACAATAGAGTCCCCTAAAAACTCTATGCGTTCATTATTGGTATTGCCTTTACTACGGTGGGTAAGTGCAAGTTGAATGAGAGTTTCGTCTTTGAAGACATAGCCAATACGTTGGCTTAATTTTATTAAAGGATTATTCACTGAGATCTATATAATGATTAAAGGTGGCTACAAGTTCTATGTTGGAAATAAGCGGTACTCTTCGCTCATATTCCATTTCAATAACAATTGCGGAGCCCTTTCCTGTGACGTCCACAAATTCCATTAACGCATCCACGCCGTTGATACCAAAGCGCTTTTGAATCATGTCGAATACCCTTCCTCGGGTATACTTTTGGGTCTTAGATTCTGATTGTATGTTTCCAAACACAGTCTCAACCGACCAGTCTTGAGTGTATAACGGCATCACTTTTAACAGTGTAAAAAAACAGAAAAAAGCCATTACTATAATGACTAAAATGAAAATACTGCCCTTACCTTTTTGTTTATACATAACCGACCTTTATCCAAATTAAGATGTCACAAACAAGCTACTTTCAAAACACCAATGCTTCTCAGTTGCTCGGTAAATGGCACTTATTTACTTTATTATAATTATAGGTCCAAGTGAGTAACTATCCAGCCCCCTTAGAATTACCTAAGGGGCATAAATATCACTTTTAGCTATCCACTGACAATACAGCATGAAACGCTGACTGAGGCACTTCAACATTACCTACCTGCTTCATACGCTTTTTACCGTCTTTCTGTTTCTGTAATAATTTCTTCTTACGACTAATATCACCGCCATAACATTTCGCCGTTACATTTTTACGTAATGCTTTTACGGTGGAGCGGGCCACAATATTACTGCCCGTAGCCGCCTGAATAGCCACATCAAACATTTGCCTAGGTATTAGTTCCGCCAGTTTTTCACAAAGAGAACGACCATACGTTCGGGTTTTATCACGGTGAATAATCACCGCTAAGGCATCAACTCGCTCACCGTTAATCAATACATCCATACGCACTAACGGGGCTTCTTGGAAATAACTGAACGAATAATCTAAAGATGCATAACCTTTACTAACTGATTTAAGGCGATCAAAGAAATCCCCAACCACTTCACTCATGGGTATGTCGTATTTTAAACTCACTTGAGAGCCCGTAAAGGTCATGTCTTTTTGCACACCGCGCTTATCGATACATAAGGTAATAACATTACCTACCATGTCTTGAGGCACTAAAATATTAGCTTCACAAATAGGCTCACGCATCTCTTCCACACGGCTAGGATCTGGTAGCCTAGATGGATTCGCCACTTCAATGATATCGCCACTATTCATGGCCAATTCATAAACCACTGTGGGTGCCGTGGTAATAAGGTCTAAGGAATATTCGCGCTCTAAGCGTTCTTGAATAATTTCCATGTGCAGCATGCCCAAGAAACCACAACGAAAACCCAAACCTAGAGCATCGGACGACTCTGGTTCATAGAATAATGACGCGTCGTTCAGTGATAATTTCTCTAATGCGTCACGAAAATCTTCGTATTGATCCGAGGACATGGGGAAGATACCGGCATAAACCTGAGGCTTTACTTTGCTAAAACCAGGTAATACTTCTGTCTCATCTGCTTTTTTAGTGTGCATCAAGGTATCGCCCACGGGCGCACCATGGATATCTTTAATACCTGCACAGATAAAGCCCACTTCACCGGCTTTAAGAATATTGGTTATTTCGCGCTTCGGGGTAAAAATACCCACGGCATCGGCCTGCCAATCGCGACCGGTACTGGCCACTCGGATTTTGTCGCCCTTACGTAAGGTGCCGTTTACTACTCGTACTAAAGATACTACGCCAAGGTAGGTATCGAACCAGGAGTCGATAATCAGTGCTTGTAAATTACCGTCTATTTCGCCAACCGGAGGCGGTATTTTAATAATGAGGTCTTCTAGAACATCTTCAATACCTAGTCCACTTTTGGCACTACAGCGCACGGCGTCGGATGCATCGATACCAATGATATCTTCTATTTCGATGCTCACCTTTTCAGGGTCGGCCTGAGGCAAGTCCATTTTGTTTAAAACTGGAACAACTTCAACATCTTGCTCAATGGCGGTATAACAATTGGCTACCGATTGGGCCTCTACGCCTTGTGCAGCATCAACCACCAGCAAAGCACCTTCACAGGCGGCTAATGAGCGAGATACTTCATAGCTGAAATCCACGTGACCCGGGGTGTCGATAAAGTTGAGCTGATAAATTTCACCATTTTTAGCGGTGTAATTTAAGGTAACGCTTTGGGCTTTTATCGTGATGCCGCGCTCACGTTCAATGTCCATGCTATCCAGCACCTGCGCTTGCATTTCGCGATCGCTCAAGCCTTCGCAATGAGAAATAAAGCGGTCTGCTAGAGTGGATTTGCCGTGGTCAATATGGGCAATAATAGAGAAATTACGAATATGTTGCAGATTACTCACGCAGGGCAAACCTAATAGCTGATAATTAGTGGCGATTTTACACCACTTGACGCCCTTGGGCTATTAGGGAAATGTGACTGCGGCCAATAAACACGCTATCGACCGTATTAAATAGGCTGATCTCAGTTAATAACACGTAACGGGATAAACATAGGCGCGCCACGACGTACTATTCGCATAGGTACTGCACTTCCTGCCACGAGCTTACTCACAGCGGTGTCAAAATCACTTATTTTGCGAATCATGGCCCCGTTAATCATTGTAATGACATCGCCGTTTACTAAGCCTGCATTGGCTCCGGCACCTTGACGCACTTGCTTAACAATGACGCCCTGGGTATCCCACTTGTTTTTCTGGGCTGAAGATAGGGACGCCACCTCAATACCTAAGCGGTTTATGTCATGAGAGGAAGGATTAGAGCCTATGCTGGCCATCACACTTCCCTGAGTGGGTAATACACCAATTTTTACACTAAGCGTCTTCTCTTTACCGAATCGAACCACGGTTAACTTAGCCTTAGTGCCTGGGCGAACCCGTCCAACTAGGTGAGGTAAATCGCTGCTTAAGATAACAGACTTGCCGTTAAATTCAGTGATGATATCGCCATTTTTAACCCCCGCACTGGCCGCAGGTCCCTGTGCAACAACTTGGCTCACTAAGGCACCAGCCGCTACGTTCAAACCAAAAGACTCGGCCAACTCCTTATCGACTTCTTGAATGGCCACACCCAACCAGCCACGACTCACAACACCGTTTTCTTTTAATTGCTCAACCACTTCCATGGCCACATTTATGGGGATAGCGAATGACAACCCCATAAAGCCGCCGCTTCGAGTGTAGATTTGTGAATTAATACCCACCACATCACCGTCCAAATTGAATAAGGGGCCACCTGAATTACCGGGATTAATCGCTACATCTGTTTGAATAAACGGCACATAATTTTCGTTGGGTAAGCTGCGCCCTTTTGCACTCACAATGCCAGCGGTGACGCTGTAATCAAAGCCAAATGGGCTACCTATAGCGACAACCCATTCCCCAACTTTTAATTTTTCACTATTGCCTATTTCCACGGTGGGTAAACCACTGGCCTGCACCTTTAATAACGCCAAATCTGAGCTGGCATCACTGCCAACCAGCTTCGCTTCAAATTCACGGCGATCAT
>JAPYOO010000481.1 GCA_029938135.1 Bermanella sp.
AAGGCTACCCCTCATTAATTGCGCAATTGATCCGGTATGTTTTAAAGCTAGATATCATAGCAATACTTACCGTTTTAGTTATGAACACCAGTGGATACGTAAATAAAGGATGGCGTAATTGTACGCTTTTTGATCACACTTATTGAGAGCGTTTTGTAATTTAGGTGCGCTATACCTCACTTATTATCTCATACCTTCGACCAACTCAGGGTTTTTCCATGCATGAACAGCGCAATCAATTGGGGAATGCCGTATTATGGGCTCTACAGTGTTGTAGATATCTAGAGGAGAATACCAGTGGCTAAGCAAAATTACTCTTTCGAAAAGCGCCAAAAAGAACTAGCTAAAAAGAAAAAGAAAGAAGAGAAACGCTTGAAAAAAGCAGGTGTAGCAGAAGATCAGTCTGAGGGCGTTGAATCTGAAGACGTTCAAGCTGAAGATGCCCCAGCTGTAGACGTTCAACCTGTATCAGGTGATGACGCAACATAGTTAGTGGTCTGTACAAATAATGAGCAGTTTAAGCAGCCATAAACAGGTGGCTGTGGCTCATACCTTACAATTTTACGCCCATCAGTTTTAGCCTCTCCATTAGGCGCCAGATATTTCCATATAGCCGTTATTACCATCAATCTTTACTGAAATGGACGTGTGAAATTGAAACCCATCTTATTAATCTCCTTTGTTATTTTAGTTATTAGCTTCTGGAATCGTAATGAATTCCCAGACAAAACAGATATAAGTCCTAAATTAGCGCAAGCCCCCATTCAAGAGTTGATTCAGCACCCAGAGTTTGCGGTGAATGTTGATGATAAAGACTACTTCATCCAACCTAAATATGACTACGAGCTATACGGCATGGTGGTGTCTTACCGAGTACACAATGGCGATACCGGGGCGCATTTACGTTGGGGAGACCACCTTAATGTCGCAGATTATTGTGTGGTGTGGAGCGAAAATGCATTTGAAGCACGCTTGGATGAAATGACATTCAGGAATCAAGAATGGACTTGTTATTATCAGTACCCCAATCGTGAAGTGGGAGCTAGCTTTGATGGGGCTAAGCTCTCTAATAATCACCTGATTAGCGGTGATAGCGGTATACGTGAGCGCATTAAAAAAATTGGTATTGGCGATCAAATTAGAATTAAGGGTTGGTTGTCCAGCTACCGCTCAACGGAACGGTTTATTCGAGGCACCAGTATTAATCGCTTGGATACGGGCAATGGCGCTTGTGAAACCATTTATGTAAATGAGATAGAGATTCTAAGTGTTCACACCAGTTCTTGGCGAAAACTAATGTACGTAAGCTTGTTTATATTTTTAGCCGCCCTAGCTAGATATTTTTACACTCCCTTTAAGCTCAATGAGTAAAGAATAGTTAATGAACTTGTATTCTCCCCAAATACACAATAAAAATACGCCTCTATAAACGTAAAAATTCATTACTGAATATCTGATTAAAGGGGCCCCAAGATGAAACTAGATCTTCTAGGAAAAATATACGCGGGCATTATGTCCCTATACTTCATAACCTCTGGTTTTAACGCTCTGTTGGATATTGATACTAAGCTTGCCCGTATTGGCTTAAGTGCGGTTGATTTAGACGGTAAGGTGGCCTTTATTCTAATTTATTGCAGCCTTATGATGGGCATCGGTGCAGCCATCGCTTTACTGTATTACTTAAGTAAAGCATGGCTTTACTCGGCGGCCCTTGCCGTTACTATTATTACGTCCTTTATCTGCTTCAGAATAATTGGTGCTGTTATGGTGGGTGAAATCACCAGCGTGCAGCTATCCTATATCGCTGTTGAAATGCTTGAAGCCGGTATTGGGTTATTTCTGATTATAAAATCCGTGCGCATAAATTCAGCTAG
>JAPYOO010000121.1 GCA_029938135.1 Bermanella sp.
AAGGACAAGCCGAGCAACAAGACAGCCAGCAAGCGAGCACCGCGCCTGCCAGTTCTGCAAAAACAGCGGATAAAAGTTTAAAAGCGTTACAGGATGTTTCGGACAAAGAGATGGAAGTAACAAATAACCAGGATGATCACACAAAAAATGAACTCAGTGAGGTACAGGAAGACATACTCGATGAAAACAATGTAGAAAAACCATTAACTAAAGCCGAAGAGGAAAAGGCTCGTTGGTATAATGAAGTCTTAAAGCGAGTCACCGAACAAGTTAATTATATATTGGTGAAGCCTGAAGGTGTCAGTAAAAGCACTTGGGGGATGATCGACATAGAGCTTGACCGACAAGGCTATTTATTAAGAGCCTGGGTGCACCTGCCCAGTGGTAATCGCGCCTTGGATGACTCAGTTTTGTCGGCTATACGCGGAGTTATACGCTATCAAACCTCCAACTCTAATCGCTATTACCGCCACCTAAGGTTTCCCTTTAGGGGTGACGGTTAACAAAACGCTTACTAGTGGTATCACTCACTATCCTTAGGCGTAGACATACCCTTAGTAATCATTCCCCATGTGCCAGCCACTAACCCGACCAACGACACTAGCATTCCGGAGTTAACCCAAAAGCTGTGGCGCTGCATAAAAGTACTGGCCTCGTGCTGTACAGTCATATCGCACACGGCTTTTACATAATCCCAGCTACCCCCTGCATTCATGCAGCGCGCCACACTCTGCGCCTCTAACATGTAAAAGGTCACCAGTAATACACTGGGCATAAACAGTAAAATCATTCCCCAACGCAACATTTGGGTCTCCTTGGCCTTAGCACTTTTTAATATATGAACAAAAAACAACCATATTTGGCAGTATTAACATTTACAAATTCTTACAATCGTTGCATTATCACATAAAATTAGGCAATAATGGCCAGATGATACGCCTATAAAAAGAATAATTTGAGAGTATTGTTCATGAAAATCTTATTGAAAACAGTATTAATCCCTCTTCTACTCACGTCTATTGCGTCGTTAACACACGCAGAAGTGAACCTAGATGAATTGCTTGGCAAAATTGATGCTGACATCAGCGCAAGCCGTCTTAGCACACCCGCAAATAATAATGCCATCGATAAAATTTGGCATTTTAAAGCGCTAGCCCCCTACGACCAACGCATCAATAGTCGCGCCAGTAAAGTAGGTTCAAGCTATGTAGCTCTAGCCAACCGCAGTCGCTCAGCTAAAAAATACAGTAAAGCGCAAGGTTATTTAGACAATGCTTGGATGTTGTCTTATTTAACCCCAGGCCTAGACGCTTCTCAGGACGCTTTAGATAAAGTGTACAAGGGCGGCAGTAAAACAGCCAAAACCAAGAAGAAAGCGCCAGCGAAAAAAGCCGTCGTGAAAGCCGTTAAAAAAGCGCCTGTTAAGCAAATCGCTAAAGTTGATAGTAAAAAACAAGCTGCCGCTAAACAAGCTAAGCGTAAAAAAGAATTGGCCGCGGCAAAGTTAGCCGAGAAAAAAGCCAAAAAACAATTGGCCAAGCAGCGCCGTTTAGCCGAAGAGAAAGAACGTAAGTTAGTTCTACTAAGAAATGAACAACAAGCAAAACGTCAGGCTGCCAGTAAGCTGGCTGAATTAAACGTTCAAAGAGAACGTGCTGCCAATGCTCAATTAGTGGCCGCTAATACTAAAATTGCCAGCTTTGATATTCAGCAAGACCTATTAGACAACCACAGCTCAAGCGATATACGTCCAGCACTGGTGCCTATTTGTCAGGAAATCTTAGATAACGAAGCATCGGTTGTATTGCATACCATGAGCAAAGCCGATTACCGTTGGTTAACCGTACGCTTAACCTTATGTGTACGCCGCTTAGACAAAGGCTATCGTTTACGTCACAGCTACCAACAAGTTCAAGGTGATCAGCCAAGCATCAGCCTTCACCCTGGCCGTACTGTTTCCTTGTTAAAACAAAGCCGCTATTAATCTTTTAATTAACGCGCACTAAAAACCGAGCCTAGCTCGGTTTTTTTATGCCCTGGGATAAGCACATGGATGTGGTGTATTAGGGTAATGCAGGGAGTAATTACCGATGGGCGGTAGCGTGATGCCACTTATCAGAACAATGCGGGAGCAATTGCCGAATGCCAAAGAACGTATATACCCAGAAGGATTACACCACTGCAATAAAAAGGAGGTAGTTGATAAAACGAAGCAGGAAGGACGCTGAATACAGTAATGCTGAAGCAGTAACGCTAGGTTTAAAAAATGGTAAGAAGAGCAACTGGAACGATAGGCAGGCCTTGGAGGTGTAACAACACCACACAAGGCACCGCTTGATATATTTACTTAAGCAAAAACAACCGATGACTCTAAGACTTCACGCTCAGTACGCGCCGCATTAGCGGGTGCTGTTTCATCTGCATAACCAAATGACATACCAAACAAGATGCCACGCTCTTCTGGCAACTCAAACATCGCTTTAACCGGATCTGGGAACTGACCCAAGGCACCCTGCATACAGCTAGAGATACCTTGCTCTTGCAACAATAACGTTAGAGTTTGCGCATATATACCCATATCTACAGCTCCCATAATATCTAGGTATTTATCCATGGTGAAAAAGGCTACATGTGGGGCATCAAAGAAGGCCCAGTTTTTAAGCATGGCCATCTGGCGCTTAGTCTTGTCTTCACGGCCAATGTCCATGGCGCCATATAACGCCGCTGCCGAACCAAATTGACGTTCACGGTGAACCCCTTCGTAGCCTACCTTCCAGTTAAAATCTGGATTGGGTTTGCCTTGAGTCATGACGTTTTTAATTAGCTGATTTTTCAGCTCGTCTTTCTTTTTGCCCGACACCACTAATACTTGCCAAGGTTGGACATTGCAGTTAGAGGGGGATTGCTGCGCTGCGGTGAATATATCCCGCAATACACTTTCATCTACCGGATCCGACTTAAATCCACGACAACTTACTCGTGATTGAACTACATCTATAACACTCATGATCGCACCTTTTTTATTCTTCAAGTAATAGGCACATTTTAGTGAGTTGGCGCCATAAACAAACTGAACAATACTAATCCGCCTAAATTAGCAGTATTCATAATTAAGAGCACTCCATTTAGCTGTAAATGGGGTTTATTAGGGAGCTGCGTCTATCACCACAAACACAAGGCTGCCAACTACAAACTACAAAAGGCACATTCAGTAATAAAGAGCGCTATTTTTCAAATGATGTCACGATGTCATGCAATAAAATAGTGGCATCAGCTGTTTTATTAGTGCGTAATAATTCATATGCTTTTTTAACATCCGCTTTCAGACGAGCCAGCGCTTGGCTATTATTTTCTTTTTTAGATTCCACTTGAACGTCAAAAGCGGTGGAACTGGCAGCCACCAAACACTTAACTTTTTTATTAAAGCTTTTTTGTTGTTGGCAAAGTCCTACCTCAATAGTGGAGACATAACTTTTATTGGCGATCTCTTTCATACAAGCTTTAAAGTCGTTATTGAAATACTTAGCCGAATGGCACAATGTTAACGGAGCGCTTTGATACTGGTTATTTTCAATCAGCCCAAGACACGTCTTAATTTTGTTCCAGCTGCCCGTATTAGCGCAATAGGTAAGGGCTGTTTCATTAAAGCTTTGAGTTTTTATCTGTTTAAGACATTTGTCTTTGTAGCTTTTTTGTTTCAGGTTTTGGCAAAGATCAACCGCACTTTCTTGATAAATCTCATCGGCTTGAATGGAAAAAGAAAGCAGGGTGATCAGTAGCGTTATAATAATTTTCATAGTGCGTGCCATATAATTAAAGTGAGTAAATCGATTAATTTAAAATTAGTGGGCTTAGCATATTATTTATAAAAGCCTATGCTCTAACAGATATTGGCTTAGTATTTAGCCGGCCTCAGGGGTTGCGCTATTTTCTATGCCTTTTTGTAAATACAATTCTACAGCGACAAAGGCCATAGGTATCAATGAGGCTAAAAACACCCCTAACCATACCTTTAGGGACCAATTTTCTTTATGGGCCACGATTAAAGACCCCACCATATAAACCATTATTAAGACGCCATGAGTCATTCCCATTTGAAATACAAATTCACGGCTAAGCAGCTCTAAAGTGACACTTAATATGGCTAAGTAAGATAAACCTTCAAGAATACTGATAATACGAAATACACTAAGCACAGGTGTGACCTTTGTAAATGACAGATAGATGAATGAACAGGCTGGGATTATATTTCATGACGTGCATAATTTGAAGGCTATAGGTCACATCTACCGATTGAATGAGCTTCTGTGGGCTCATTTGCAGCGCCCTAGAGTCCATCTTAATAGGTTTCCAGGCTCCTAAACCCTCAGCCCCACGATACGCCCTTAAATGAGTTTTTAGGTCTATACGTTAGAATCACTGGGTTTATTTACAGCCAAATCAATCGGTAGCGTGATGATAAAACTAGAGCCTGCGCCCAATGTACTTATCACCCTGATCTTTCCCGCCATATTTTTATTAACAATATTGTAAACAATATTCATGTCTAACCCTACCCCACCAGAGTGACGGGTGGTGGTATAAAAAGGTTCAAAAATATTATTCACAACCTCTTGGCTCATGCCTACCCCGTCATCTTGGAAGTGAATTTGAATATAATAATCATCCACTTTTAAAACGTTAATGGTGAGCACACCCTGGGTCCGGCCTGA
Organism: Bermanella sp.; assembly: GCA_029938135.1. Taxonomy (GTDB): domain Bacteria; phylum Pseudomonadota; class Gammaproteobacteria; order Pseudomonadales; family Oceanobacteraceae; genus Bermanella. Next base: position 4,713 of record JAPYOO010000121.1, read on the forward strand.
AAACCCGTGTTTAATTGCATTACCCGTTAAACTACTAATGATCTGTGACAACGCCAAAGGCACCGTAATAATATCAATATCATCACCCGGTATAAGTATAAATTCAACATTGTGTTCATACAGCGTGACCGAAAGGGTACGCATAGTTTGGTTAATATAGTCACGAATATTAATGCTACGAACTTCCCCCTTACTATGGTCGGCAGCAAGCTCTTTAAATGTTTCTACCAATTTTGACACTCGGTGTAAATTATTCATTGAAAGTTCAGTGGCATTAACAATATCCAGTATATTGCTCAGTAGATTTTCCTTGGTTAACTCATTGCCGGCCATAAACTCTTGGATTTTACCGGCACACTCTTCAACCAACGAAGTAGCAGTAAGACTGACGCCTAAAGGCGTGTTAATTTCATGGGCTACCCCCGCCACTAATGACCCTAGAGCGGCCATTTTTTCTGCTTCAATTAATTGGTTTTGCGTTATCTTTAGGCTAATAAGCGCTTCCTCGGATGCAACCTTAGCTAATTGTGCTTTGCGTGACATATTAAAAATAAAGATAAAAATAAAGGTTAATAACCCTCCTTGAATAAACTCTCCAATACGAATGCTTTGAAGTTGCGATGAGTTATACGCTAGGTTAAAAAAAACACTCACACTGCCTATGCTCATTTTTCCCTGGCGTACCGGCACAGAAATATTTTCAAAGCCCTTAGCAATCAACAGAGCTCTATCCTCTTTGTTAAACGTTTGTATTTCATTAAGGGAGGATTTTTTTCTACCCATGAATACATGGGCAAAATTTCCATATACCACCACCGATTCTAAGTAGTCTGCCGACAATTCAGAGTCCAATATGGCCGATGAGACTTTTTCAGTATATTTTCGATCAATGGATTTTTGGTATATATTCCACAAGGTAGGCTTAACACTTTTAGATACCCGTAACGCTACTTGATTGGCACGATCCTTAAGATCTATGGAAATTTGGTCTTGTCTTAGTCCCACACGATAAAAAAATACCCCAATCATTACCATCACAATCAAGGTGTTAATGGCTACATAAACATTCCGTGAGGAAAGGGCCGAATAAAAGCTAGTCATAGGGACCAAAGAGCTGATAGTACTTATTATATTTTGCTTTATATGCTTGCTTAGCCTCAATTAGACGCTTAGTGAAATCATCTTTACTGGCGTATTCTTTTAATATTTTGTCTGAGGCTTGCCTCCATTTGGCCAGATCTTCATCGCTCCATGAGCTGATAACCGTGCCTTTATCTTTAAAAGCCTGCAGTGCCACAAAGTCTTGGTTTTTATTTATTAAGGTGGTGCTTAAGGTATAGGATTTTATGGCCGTCTCTAAAATGGCTTTTAAATCTTCGGGCAGTGCATCATAAGCTTGTTTATTAATTAGAAAATCCGCCAATACCGATGGCTGCCAAATGGCCGGAACAATGGCGTGCTTGGTAATATTACTAAGACCCAAGTTCCAAGCCCCGGCGGTGGTGGTCCATTCCACCGCATCTAAATCACCGTTTTCAAGCGCTGGTTTAATTTCATCAGGCACTAAGGGAATGGCATAAGCTCCGGTGGCGGCCGCTAATACTTCGCTGGGCAGTCCAGGACCAATGCGTACCTTTTTACCCTTTAAATCTTTAATGCCTAACACCGGATGAGCCGACAATAGACCAAACTCCATTCCCGGCCACCAAGCTGGACGCCATACCACGCCGTCTGGGGACGCTAGTTCGTTGGCGAGTCGCGTGCCATCCCCTGCTAAGAAAAACATCATAGATGCGTCTATATTCATAAAGTCAAAAGGGCCCGCATTCATAACGGCCCAAGCGGGATGTTGCCCCGACCACCAATTAGGCCAGCCACTGCCCATTTGTATGCGCCCTTCTTTTACCGCTGTATAAATATCTGGCCCACCCGTGATCACTCCACCATGATGGGCGCTAATATCAAGGCGCCCATTACTCATCAACTTAATGTTGGCCACCATCTTTTTAAGTTCAATAAAATCTATGCTGGTGGCCGTGGCTTGTGATTGCAGCTGCCATTTAAAGCTAGGAGGTTGCTCACACCCCGCTAAACTGGCTAGCAACACAAAGTAAAGTAGAGAATAGATCGTCAATACAGGCAGGCGGCTCATGAATAACCTCAATTTTTCCGTGTATAGATGAACACAGGCATATAGGTTTCAGATTAGACGGTTTACGCCCATGAGCAAATATAGGCAGGCCCACATACAGGCCCTATGGGAAGCTTAACCCTATGAAGCGCTGCTGTGCGCAACACTGTTAAAGGGGTACTGGGTATACCAGCAACATAAAGTGGCCAACATTCACACTTAAATGTGTCAGGATCGCCACCGTTACTCGACCAGTCCGGTGGTAGGCGTAGCCATAAATCAGGCCTGCAAACGTAGCCAAAATTACAAAATGCCAGCCCCCCGCTATATGGGCCAGTCCAAATAGTAGGCTGGTTAAAACAATGGCTAATCCACTTGCCCAAGGCACCCTATTTTTAAAGGTATTAATAAGCGTATTTTGAATAAGCACCCTAAAAAAAGCTTCTTCGGTGATAACGCTAAACACTAGATTTGTCACAATAAACACCAGAGTCACTTGGGGCACTTTAATATCAAGGTCTAAGCCCGTTAAATATGCCACGATTAACACCAACACTGTATAAAGCGGAAGCAAATGTAAATCGGCTTTAGCAGGTTTTTTAAGCTGAGAGACTTTAAGTGTGCTGGCCATTAACAGTAAAATAATGCCGGCAAAGACTTTATCTATATTGGCATTAATATTAATGGCGGGTGCACCCGTTGAGATGAGCACGTTTTCTGCTACTTTATAATGGCTAAACCCTGGAATGAGATGTACCGCGAGGGCAAGGCTTGCCACTGATAACATTAAGGCCAGTGATGTTCTTAATAGTGAGTTTTTGATTTTATTTATATAAATGCTTAACAATATTAAGCTTATAATAAAAGCCAGTGAAAAAATGGTGACGGCATTCGCAAGATAAAAACTCACCACTGCAAGGCTTGCCACCAACACTAGAGCACGATTATTTTTATGAGCGTTATGATCCGTAAACCAGGCGCAGTATAAAATTAATCCTGAAATCAGTGTATAACCCGCTATTAATGCGCCGTTTTCAAACATGCTAGTATGTTCTAAAAATTTGGTGTTTATGATGCATCATTTTGTTAATGCTTTGAAGGTCTACTTTTAGGACTCCTCTACATAAGATCAATGCATATCCCTACCCCAAAAAACATAAAAAACGTCAAGGAAGTCCAATGGACTTACTTGACCATGATGGGAATATGTAAGTGCAGTTCATTATTAGGATCGCTGTTATTAAAGTTTGCGGGATACAGTTCAAAATCGGGTTTCTCTACATATTCGTATTTTGACTTAGGCAACCAACTGCCCCAAATATGTTTAAGGGTTTGATCTAAACTTGAGATGGGGCCTTTGTGAATGAACTTGGCATACAGCTGTTCTGGAATTTCCCGCCCACTCATGCCTTGTGGAATATCATCAAAGCTTTTTACCTGCACCGAACACACGTAACTGAACGTTATTTCGTCGTCATGTTCCTCATAGGATTCATAAATTCCAAAACATTCCTCGCCGATTCGGTTAGGTATATTATCTCTATAGGGTTTAAAGGCCGTCCACAATTTTCCAAGGCTTAAGTCTTTATTGTCGTACTGGCTAGCAATACCCACTATTTTCATAGCAGGCCTGGTAATAATGGTAGGCTCCATTGAAATTTCGTTTTTTAAAAAATGCAGCATATTAGGACTAAATTGATCTTTATAAAGTAAACGAAATGGATCATTTTTTTTACGGTATTGGGCTGGTGTTACATTAAACAGGGCTTTGAAGGCACGGGTAAACGCTTCTTGAGAATCAAACTGGCATAACAATGCTAAGTCTAAAATAGATACGTCTTCACTTAACAGTTGTTTGGCGGCTACGGTTAATCTGCGTTTACGTAAATATTCTTTGGGGGTATCGCCCACTAAGGCTTTGAATATTCGACTAAAATGGTAGGTTGAATAATGACTGGCGGCCGCAATCTGATGCACAGATACTTTATCGTATAAATGCTGCTCTACATATTCGATGCTTTTAAAAAAACGCTGCATATCTTGGCCCCACGGCTAAATTTGTTGATCACACCCAGATTAACTTTTATATACACTGACTACATCTAAACGTCACTATTTAGTTTATAGCTAGGACGTTTTTGCACTCAAGCTGGCTTGTCCTTCACTGTAGTTTTTTAACCCCTTAAGCATTGTTGAAAACAATAAGGGAATGGCCAGTTTTAATAATGGATAAAAAAGATAACCTAACGGCTTCAATGTTGGCTGTGAGGTCCAAAGCACTTTGGTTTTATTATCCGCTAATTCAACCAATGATATTGTAATGTCATTTTTTACCATCGGTAAAACACCCGGCACATTAACGGGATTCACTTCAAAAGAAATGGTTTTACCCGCTTCACTGAACCCAGTGATAAATTCACGTGCCTTAGCGTTATCTGGATTATCAGTAAAATGGCAAATACGCCCTTGCATGCCCGCGCCATTGTTATTTTCGCCTTTACCAATGGCGTAAGAATCCTTAACTGGCCCCATCCATAAATGAGCCTTGTCAAAATCAGTGGCGACTATTTTCCATACGTCTTTCATAGGTGCATTAATAATAATGGTATTGCTGGTTTTCATTTTAGTTGCCTCAATGCAGGAAAGATCAAATACGCTCATTTACGACGTAATAGCGTAAATGGCTAAAACCACGGTCTCGTTCGGGTACTAACGCCAAATACGCTGGGTCATTAAATAGTGCGGTTATGGCTTCGTTGCTTGGAAAGGAAACCACCGCAAATACAGACGGTTTGTCTTTTTTATCCATGACGCTTTGCACGTCATAACTGGCAACGGGTACTCCCCCATGACCCTTAGTGATGGCGGGTGCTCGACTTAAATAAGACGTCATGTCTTGTAGCGCTTGCGGGTTAGGGGTGGCTTCTATCATTAAAAAAACAGGCGTGCTCATATTCTTCTCCAATAGGGATGAACAATCATTTTATTAGCAAGCCACCGGTTTTCAGTAGGCTTACTATAAAAGACATATTAGAGAATTTAGATCGGTGTTTTTTGATATTTCTTGCTGTATTCAGTAATATTTTTGAGTGCCGTTAGGCCTAGAATAGACCTGACGAGGGTAATCAACAATTCTTTAAATCACCCAATAATTGAGCGATCACGTTATAGCTTGAACCATTTTCTTAATTTTTACCGCTTTTTCAAAGTGATCTAATTTGTGTGCCATTATCCACCATTGTGCCGCTTCCATGAGTAACTCAGGGTCATCATTTTTGTTTGCAAAGAAAGCATAAAATGAAAGGCCGACGTTTTCGCCTTTAACGCTAATTTTTTTGTCACAGACTTCAATGATCTTGGCTTTTAGACTATCTCTCATGATTTTATACATCTATTTATATGATTAGAAAAGTGAAAGTAGGATATCGCAAAGCCCGTGAGTTTTCACCACTCACGGGGTAGTGATTTGTGTTAATACACAGGAATGTTAACTCTAGGACACCTCTATTATTAAGCGTGGCTGGCTGGAGTATAGACATTAAGTTTATTGCCATCTAGGTCCCTGAAGTAAGCACCGTAAAATCCACCCTCCCCCCTAGGTCCTGGCGCACCTTCATCAATACCGCCAAGGCTGATAGCAACAGCATGTGCCGCATTGACTTGCGCCTTATTCGCCACCTTTAGCGCAACCATGCCGCCATTACCAATAGAGGCGTCTTTTCCATTAAACGGTCTTGCTATGCATATTGCAGGAACATCTCTAGATTGCCCCCACGCGGCCATAGAATTTGTTTTCCACAGCC
>JAPYOO010000482.1 GCA_029938135.1 Bermanella sp.
ATAGAGGCTATGGGACCAGTGATACTACCTCTGAAAATATCGTTTGATCACGTCACTCTGAGGGGTGACCGGTTAGTGCACATTGATGTTATTGGTAGCCTGAACAGGCCTACATACTCTTTTACCAAAAATAGGTTTTTTGTTTACTGCATTCGTCATGCTGAGTAGAGCTCTACTATTATTAAGAAATGGCAACGATATGCAGCGTTATTAAAAATACTAAGGGGCAGCCTTAGGAAACCAGACGTGAATATTGTCCGGCTCTGAAAAAAACAGTTATAAATTATAAATCATTACTTAAAAGCTTGTAGCCTTGCCTGTTCAAGCCTGCTGGTTGCGTCTATTAGATCACCACTAGTAATAAAGTCGGCCAAAATGGGCGTGGCCAGTTTATCAAAGGCCGGACTTGTATCTCGGTCAAAATAGTAAGATAAACCAGCCGCCTTATTTAACAGTTTAGAACCCACTTGAATGAGTGGATGTTGGCTCACGGTAGCAGACTTGTTTGGCGGAAGGTAACCCAGAGCCTTATTATGTTTTGTCTGAATATCGGAACGGGCCATAAATTTAATAAATTCTTCCGCTTCCTCAATATTTTTTGTGTTTTTAGAAATCATAAAGACATCCATGGGTGCCTCTTCGTACTGGGGAATAGGGTTGATTTTAGGAAATGGCATAAAGCCTATATCGTCTATGACGGCAGACGACCATTTACTGAAAATAAAATTACCAATTAATATAAAGCCGAATTTTTCTCTATAAAACATTGGCAATACCTGATCCCAATATAAAGAACTATGATCGGAGTTAAAAAAGCCATTATCCACTAGTCCCTTCCATTCAATGAATACCGTTTGAACTCTTGGATCATGAAAGGAGACCTTGCCTGACAACAATAGGCGATGAAACCTTAAGCCATTTATACGTAGATTTAGGTAGTCGAACCAGGCTGCGGCGGGCCAATTATCTTTGGACCCCAAACCAAATGGTGTAATACCATCGGCTTGCATTCGGTAACAGATCTTTATGAATTCTTGCCATGAGGTAGGCACACTGCCATAACGTTTAAGCAGTGACTTCTTATAGAAAATACCCCAGTGATAATATGACATGGGTAATGCATAGATATCACCCTTATAGGTTACGCCATCTTTAACATGGGAGAAGTTAGCATTGAAATTTTGAACATTCCATAAGTGAGTAATGGGATGAAGTAAATTGTTTTTTGAAAATTCAAACAACCGTTGAGATGCCTGCCAATACAGTACATCTACGGTTCCCCTGCTAAGCCAATTTGGAATATCCTCCTTGTATTCTGTATCGTTTCTTAGAATGGGCCGAACGCTTATGCCGGTTTCGGCAGTAAATTCTTTAAATATGGCTTCATAGGGTGGACGCTGTTTCGGGGTTAGCAGTATGCCTACGGCGATTTCTTTGGCATATATGGCTGTGGCCATGAGACTGCAAAGCGTAATAACCAGAATTTTGGTGCGATATATAGCTTTTGTCATTACCACTTAAATTCTGCCTTTGTGATTGATGATATGCAGGCTTCACCGGCTTACTCACGATTTTCCGTCAAGGATTGCACTAAGGTAAATACCCTAACCTGAGACTGCATCCTAATTTGTAATTCACAGTAGCAAGTTTAGCTTATGCCTGATTGTTTCGTTATAATTCAACGCATTAATAAGGAGGTATCTTTAGTATGTATTGGAATATAGTTACTTATAAATATCGCCATAGCTGTGGTAAGCAGTGACGCCTTCGATTTGAATATGCTGATGCCGCTAAACGCATACAACGAGTTTACCTTGTGCAAGGTTACTTCCCATCAGCCTGAATTATCAATACAAGCATTACCGCGG
>JAPYOO010000483.1 GCA_029938135.1 Bermanella sp.
ACCTGCGGGCCTTTCACGCATAACTCACCACGTTCACCAATGGCCACTTCTTCGCCTTGGTCATTAATACACTTAAGCGCGGTACCCGGTACAGGCTGCCCCACCGTTCCCATGCGCTCAAGACCATTACCTGGGTTAGCGGTCACAACAGGCGAACATTCGGTTAGTCCATAACCTTCAGAAATACCCGAGCCCGTAATTTCCTGCCAGCGCTTAGCAGTATCAGGAATAAGTGCGGTACCACCCGAGGCGGTCGTGGCAAGTGCCGTAAAATCTAACTCTTTAAATCTGGGGCTGGCCATCAATGACACAAACAGGGTATTTAGACCCACAATAGACGTAAGCTTCCACGGTTTCATGAATTTGATAAACATCTCAGTATCACGTGGGTTAGCAATTAACACACTGTGCTCGCCCTGTTCAAACAATACCATTAGGTGAATCGTGAAGGCGTATATGTGATACAGCGGCAACGGCGCCACCACTACCGCTTGGCCAGTGCCCTTCAATAACACCCCGTCGTCATCCACTTGCGACAAGTTAAGCTTGGTTTGCTGCATATTCGCAATTAGGTTGTTACTGGTGAGCTCGGCGCCCTTAGCAACACCTGTGGTGCCCCCTGTGTACTGCAGGATAACCGTATCTTCTTTGCTTCTTGGTGGTACGACTTTAAAGCTTTGCTTGGCCCCAAGCTTCAGCGCTTTACGAAACGATACCGCTTCAGGCAATGAATAATCCGGTACCATTTTCTTTACGTACTTAGTGGCAGCGTTAATTAACACGCGCTTAATCGGCGGCATCATGTCAGCAAGGCTAGTGACAATAATGGTTTGCAAACCGGTTTGATCTTTCACGTTTTGCACTGAGCGAGCAAACACATCCATGCACACCAACGCCTTAGCTTCTGAGTCATTAAACTGGTGCAACATTTCACGTTCGGTATACAAAGGGTTGGTATTGGTGACAATCAAACCCGCACGAATCGCCCCATACATAGCAATTGGGTATTGCAATATATTAGGCATTTGAATGGCAATAGTGTCACCAGGCTTTAAGTTGGTGTGATTTTGTAAGTAACTGGCAAAAGCGGCGCTTTTTTCATTGATATCAGCATAGGTCATGGTTAACCCAATACTGGTAAAAGCCGCTGAATCGGCATTTTTAGTAAATGACGTTTCAATCACGTCTACAACCGACGTGTATTCACTCATATCTATGCGGTCTTCAATGCCGGGGGCACGTTTACCATCCCAAAATGATGCATCCATAACTGTCTCCAATTTATCATTATTCTTAACAAACCATGGGGCAGACTATGGCTTAACTAGTGGCTAGTTAACATGACTAAACGGGTCAACATACTGACCCAAAGTACCCAGAAATAAAATGCAATGAAAATAGTTGGATTAAAATTAAAAAAAGACCGAGGTATGAAACAGTAAAAAGGGGGATTAGGCCCTGAAAACAAGGTTTCCAGAGCCTGAAGTACACAAGCTTAAGCGGCGGCAGAATCCTTCGCTTTGCTTTCGCGCTTGGCTTCTTCTTCATCTTTTAATTCGCGACGCAGAATTTTACCTACTGGGGTCATAGGCAACTCATCACGAAATTCAATGTGACGAGGCACTTTATAACCCGTTAGGTACTCTTTACAGTAAGCACGTACAGCACCTTCGGTCAGTGCCGGGTCCTGCGTCACTATAAACAACTTAACCGCTTCACCGGTTTTATCATTGGGCACACCAATAACAGCACAGTTTTCAACAGAGGGGTGCTCGGCTACAACGCCTTCAATTTCATTAGGAAATACATTGAAGCCAGACACAATAATCATGTCTTTAATGCGGTCTACAATGCTTACAAA
>JAPYOO010000484.1 GCA_029938135.1 Bermanella sp.
CACTGTAATCCAGGGTCACTTCCTGATTATTCATGATGCGTATCTGCGCTTCACGTTTAGTGAAGGCCTGCTCATGCTCAATGCTGCTGGACAGGGTTTGGCGTACTTCCATTTTATCACTGAAAAAATGGTCTATATGTTCGCCCACACAGCGTCGACCACTGACCTGCAGTAGTGCTTCTGCCGCTGGATTTAAATAGTGCACCGTTAAATCTTGATTCAGTACTAAAATGGCACTGTCTAGATGATTTATAAGCTGTTTGTAAAAAGCAAAGTCTGCCAAGGCGCTTTTCCTAATTCCCTAGGGAAAATCCCATTAGATATAGGCTTTAGCAATAACTAAGCCAGCTATGCTGTGCACCTTTTATGACAACAAAAGAGGCAATAAAGCCCATAGCTGCCTGCTTTTAAGGCAGGAGCCGTAAAATCATAGGAATTTACCATTACATGGTAGCACTATTTTGGTGCGAGCGTGGTTTAGCGAGAGCTAGAACGGTTCAATATAGAAGGGCGTTGCACATGAATGCGGCGCTTGGGGCTAGAAATAAGGAGCTTACCTTGGTATTTAACCTGTACTTGCAGCAAATGTGAGCCTCGGTTGATATTTTCAAGTTGAAACTGCAATTGAGGTCCTCGTTGTGTGGGAATGCCGTCGACTAGCAAAATGACTTCGTGCAACGCTTCAAGAGCGGGGCTGATTTGCAGTTGTACGGTTAGATTGCCAGCACTACCCGCGGTAATGATGGCTTCTTGCTTGGGGCTTACGATGTTCAATTGTGAGTAACCTTGAAACTGGCCCACGGACTCTTTTAGATTTTTTTTCTCGAGCTTAGGCATCTTAAGGGGTTTAAGCTTTTGAATTACCGGCAATTTGGCCTTTTTAGCGCCTCCTGGGGGTTCATCACCATATTCGCGGGTGCCGTCTTCATTGATCCAAGTATAAACATCAGCAGTGGCTACGCTCGCGATGAGCAGCATTAACAAAAGAGCAGATAAGAAAGATAGATTCATGGGCAAAGCCTAGAGTAGTTGCACTTACTCTAGCGTAAATTAATTGAAAGCAACATGGGCTTAGGTGGGTTTTGTGGGGTGGTGAGTGTCGTTGCCAAAGATTGATGGGTTAGATCTTTGCTCTGTGTTGGGTTGAGTCGCATTGGGGTTGTTAAAATATTAAGTGAGCAGGCACAAAAAAGCAGCCCGAAGGCTGCTCTTTTTTACTGCTGATAATTTAGAAAAATTATACTGAGTAGTAAAGATCAAATTCTACAGGGTGAGTAGTGTGCTCAACCTTGTAAACGTCTTCCATCTTAAGGTCGATGTAAGCTGCAATCATGTCTTCAGTGAACACGCCACCTTCAGTCAAGAAGCTCATGTCTTTCTTAAGTTCGCTCAACGCTTCACGTAGAGAACCGGCTACCTGAGGGATAGCAGCGGCTTCTTCAGCTGGAAGATCGTAAAGATCTTTATCAGCAGCGTCTCCTGGGTGAATCTTGTTCTTAACACCGTCAAGGCCGGCCATCAACATTGCAGCGAATGCAAGGTATGGGTTAGCACATGGATCAGGGAAACGAGCTTCAACACGCTTGCCTTTTGGTGATGCAACGTAAGGGATACGGATAGACGCAGAACGGTTACGTGCAGAGTACGCAAGCATTACAGGCGCTTCAAAACCAGGGATCAAACGCTTGTAAGAGTTAGTTGAAGGGTTAGTGAACGCATTCAACGCTTTAGCGTGCTTGATGATACCGCCGATGTAGAAAAGAGCAGTGTCAGATAGTCCAGCATAACCGTCACCCGCGAATTGGTTTTCACCGTTCAACCAGTAAGACATATGTACGTGCATGCCAGAAC
>JAPYOO010000485.1 GCA_029938135.1 Bermanella sp.
AACCCAAAACGTAAACCTAAAAATGCATTTGCACGACGTAATGTAGTGCTAAATGTCATGTTAGAGCAGGGTTTAATTAGCAATTACCAGCATTTAATGTGGACTAAACGAGATTTAAATATTGTGCAGTACAGCCAATATCAGCACGTAGAGTACCCCGCATTTTTAGATTTAGTGCGCCGCCAGTTACGCTCTGACTATCAAGAAAGTGACCTTACCAGTGAGGGTTTACGAATTTATACCAGCCTTAATCCCGTGGTTCAAAGAAGCAGCGAGCAAGCGGTGGCTAAGCGTTTAAAACAAATTGAAAGTGGCTATAAGCTTGAGGAAAAATCATTGCAAGCGGCTATGGTCGTGGTTAGTCAGGAAAGTGGTGAAGTGGAAGCGCTAGTGGGTGACAGAAATCCTCGATATTTTGGTTTTAACCGTGCGCTAGATGCCAAACGTTCAATTGGTTCTTTGGCCAAACCGGCTGTGTATTTAACCGCCTTAAGAGGGGACCGTTTTCATTTGGTTAGCCCATTAGATGACGGCCCCATTAAAGTGGCCGGCAGTAACGGTAAGATGTGGGAACCGCAAAACTACGATAAAAAAAGTCACGGCGTGCAGCCCCTGTATTTAGCCATGGCAAAATCTTACAACCAAGCCACTGCCCGTTTGGGCTTAACGGTGGGTTTGAGTAACGTTGTGCAAACGTTTCACGATTTAGGCGTTGAACGCAAGTTACCGGCTTACCCATCAATTGTTTTAGGTGCGTTTGAAATGTCACCTTTTAAGGTGGCGCAAATGTATCAAACTATCGCCACCTCTGGCTTTCAAACGCCGCTTAAAGCGATAAGAGCCGTTACCACAGCTAAGGGCGAGCTATTAAGCAGTTACGGTTATGCCGTTAAAAAAACCATTAAAACCGAGCCTCTATATTTGCTGCAAACCATTATGCAAAAAGTAGTGAAGCTGGGCACGGCAAGATTTTTAAATACTCAATTTGATTCATCACTTAATCTGGCGGGTAAAACCGGTACCAGTGACAGTCAACGAGACAGTTGGTTTGCTGGTTTCAGTGGCGATAAACTAGCGGTAGTCTGGGTAGGGCGTGACAACAATAAACCCATGCCTATTACCGGTGCCAGCGGTGCACTTAGAATATGGGCACAGACATTTAAAGATTTACCGTTAAAGCCTTTATTCCCTTTGGCCACGCCAAACATTGAAGAAAAATGGGTGAACGTGCAACATAATGCCTTAAGCGCTCAAGGATGCGAAGGGGTTGAGAAATTGCCGTTTATTAAGGGACATATGCCCACACAAACCAGCAGCTGTGCACAAAAAGGCCAACTTAAAAGTTGGTGGAAACGAGTATTTGATTAATGAAAAAAGCAGTATTAATAATGGCAGCGTTGAGCTGTTTAGTGCTCTTAAACGCCTGTGCGCCGGCCACATTTAAGAGCGATATTTTCCACAGCGAATCCTCTTTAGCCCTGCTACCTAATTGGTACCATGAAAAAGTGGGTTACCAATTAATGGGAGGTAATCAATACCCAAACAATAATGCCTTGGCCAACTTGTTAAAACAGGCAGACAGCGCCTTTATGAAACTGGATTTACAGCGTTGCCAAATATTATTAGAGCGCGCTCAGCGTATCGTCAGTCGTGATGCCAGTGTATATGTGCGATTAAGTTTTCTGTATTGGGTATTAGATAAATCGGCTCAGGCTGAGCAGATGGCCCTTAGGGCAATGGCGGTTATGAGCGACGATGCGCAAGCTAGGTTAGAAGTGGAACGTTTGCTGGCGGCTATTCAGGGTAGCCGTTACTAATTTTTGAAATCTCCAACTCAACACGTG
>JAPYOO010000486.1 GCA_029938135.1 Bermanella sp.
TTTGTAAGGACTGCCGATACTGCTTAGGCGTGATGCCATGCCAGCGTTTAAAGGCCCGGTAAAAGTTACCGTGTTCACTGAAGGCCAGTAAATGGCTAACTTGTTGTAACGACAACTGATCTTGTTGCAGATATTCAAGCGCTAGGGCTTGCCGAGTTTGGTCTACCAAATCGTGAAAAGTAAGGCCTTCATCTTTTAGGCGCCGCTGAAACGTGCGTTTACTCATATTAAAGTGCGGCGCCAATGCATCAATTTTGGGTTCTTGCCCCTGCCAGTTTTGTTTAAGTAACGCGCTCACCTGTTGTGACAGCGCCCCTTGCTCTAGGGCCTTAATAGACTCGCTAAGTTCAAGATCGTGCTTGGACGATATGCCCTTGTTGCCCATGGGCGATGGCCTAACGTAATCGTTATGGGCAATCAGCACTGAGGTATAAACATGCCCAAAATGAATAGGGCAGCGAAAGCAGTCTTCATAGGGCTGGCTGTTTACTGGGGTGGGATGAAATAACGTCACTTCAAGAGGGGTAAATTCTAACTGCGACACCCAGCGAATGTTGCCCAATATAATCGCCAGTGCCGCATCAAAACCTTCATAGGCCAGTGTATTTTTATGGCCGTGGCTGTTGATGATAAAACGGTGGCTGCCATCTTCATCTACTAGGGAAAAGTCCATGGCTTCGCCAATTAATCGTTGATAACGAATTAAACGGTGCAAAGCGTGTTGCATGGTTTCACTGGCCAATATGCCAAAACTTAATTCATTAAATACACTGATCACAGGGCTGCTGGCCATCAACAAACCTATGGCTGGGTTACGGGACTGCTCGCTGGCCAATTGCCACAGACCGGATAATTCATCCTGGCTAAATGTGGCATTGGGGTCTTTAAGTCGTGAATGCTCAAGGCCTAGTTGGCTAAACAGTGCCTGGCTGTCTAAACCAGCCCCCTCAAAGGTTTGCACCATAAGGCGCACCCAAGTCACGGCCATTTGTTGAGGTTGTTGATGGATCACGTGCGAGTCCTAGGTAGTGTGTGTCAGAGGTATCAAGGCATTTTATGGGGTAAGTAACGTTAGTTCTAGGTCTTGGCATATAAAGACTACCACTGCCTTGGCTGATTCGCGTAAATAGTCGGCCTTTGCAACAAAGATTAAAGCGCCGCGTCAACCAAATAGAGATCCTTACGTTTATGGTATTGAGGGAATTTGAATCTGCTAATTATACCTACGATTCTATAAGGAAATGTATCGGGTGTGGGTAGCCATTTTTTGGATACCTAAAATGTAGCTGATACGTTGCACCTTAATGGGTTATAAATGCCTCATGCTATTGCCTTGTATTGGTCAAACATCGTACAATTATTTTTTTCAAAATTGAGGTCTAAATGGATTCTTTTTTAAGACTTAATAGCATAGTACTAAGTACCTTGCTTATATCTGCTTGTGGGTCGGGCAGCGATACAGTTGAAAATGCACCTGCTACTGGTGATTTTGACATTTCAGGTGCGTTCATCGAAGAAAGTACCGTTACTGTCATCCCAAACATGACCGATACCGATGGCCTCACCAACGCCAGTTACTTATATACCTGGTATGCCGACAGTACAGTTGTTGAAAGCAATACCAGTAATGCCATTACTTTAACTACAGGCCAAATAGGCAAGGCCATTCGCTTTGAAGTTTCATTTAGCGATGATCGTGGCCACTCAGAAAGCTTCACCAGTGAAAGCAATACCGTAGTGATGATCGCCAACCGAGCGGCCAGCGGCAGTTTTACTATAACGGGCGACTTCATCGAAGAAAGTACCGTTACTGTCATCCCAAACATGACCGATACCGATGGCC
>JAPYOO010000487.1 GCA_029938135.1 Bermanella sp.
CGCGTGTTCAATTCTATCTAGGGCCGTTATTAACAGATCTTGTTGGCAACCAAAGTTTAGGCGTACGTATTCGTTGTCACCAAATTCACTGCCCGCCGACATGCCCACCCCATGTGTTTCAAAATATTTTTGAGGTTTATCCAATTTAAGTTCTGAAACATTTAGCCAGGCCAGATAGGTGGCCTCGATAGGGCGCATGGTGACGCCTTCCATGTTGTTTATGCGCTGCTCAATTAAGCTAAGGTTACTTTGTAAATGTTTAATAAGTTGTTTACGCCAAGGCTCACCGTATTTATAGGCGGCAATGGCGGCCTGAGTACCTAAGATATTCACATGTCCCACTAGGCCATATAAATAATCCTGATATTGTTTGCGCATTACAGGGTTACTAATAATAGCGAACGCGGTATCTAAACCGGCAATATTAAAGGTTTTGCTGGGGGCCATTAAGGTTATGCAATGCTGGGCTACCTCTCTACTTAGGCTGGCAATGGGAATATGCTTTTTACCGTTTAATATTAGGTCACAGTGAATATCGTCAGAGCAGATAATAAGATCGTGTTGCAAACACACATCAGCCAGTATTGTGAGTTCATCACGGCTGTAAACCTTACCGATGGGATTGTGTGGATTACACAATAAAAACACACCCGTATCGGAGGTAATGTTTTTCTTCATTTGTTGTAAGTCTAGCTCCCAGCCCTTGTCTTTACCTTTGGCTAAAAACGTTTGGTTTTCAAAAGTAATAATCGGGGAGTGCTGCATTAAATGAGGGTAAACCGGGGTTGCAGTGATGCCGGCAGGTTTGCCTTTTTTGGCTGATATGGCGCGGGCGATGTTTAATCCTTTTACGACACCTGGTGTCAGGACAATCCATTCAGGCTTAATTTCCCATTGATAGTGATGTTTGCAGTGATCAACAATCAATTGCATAAGCTCAGGGTTATCAGATCCATAACCTAGTACCCCATGCTCTGCTCGTTTACTGATGGCTTCAACGATTTCAGGGCATACTTGAAAGTCCATGTCGGCCACCCACATGGGTAAGATATCTTGGCCGGCATACCGCTTCCACTTAATGGAATCAGACTGATTGCGGTCTACATTTAGACCAAATTGACCGGCTTGGCTGGGCATAGGGCATACCTGTTTAAAAACTGAAAACATAAGCTAAATAGTAAAGAGGGTAAACCATTAATAGGGGAATACGTTAAGAGATTGCTAAAAGGGAGCGCTCCTGCCTCGCTGGGTGTGACTTTTAAGGTATTGCATCACTCTAGCTGCATCTGTAACCCATGATCAATAGCAAGGGTGGGAGTAAGGCGAATAGTCGCGGGTTAATCATCACTGTCTAAAACAAATGCTAACCCTATGCCATCACTGATGCGACGAACAATCTTCATGGTCACAATAGGTGCTTCCATGGGGAGTCCGGTCATTTGAATCTGAACTATCTCCCCCAGTTCAGGGGGCTCAAAGCCTTCCGTGTACAAAAAGACCCCGCCATCGGATATATCATAGGTGTTCAATAGCACTCCTTCTAATGAAGGGTGTATTAATCTAACTTTGGCACTAACTTTAGAGCGGGTGTCTCTGCGGCGGTTATCGCCCGAGCTGGTTTTGGCCACTAGGTTCGCTCCAACATTGGCTATGGCTTAATTATGGTAAAGATTGCTCCATTTTCCAGTCGTTCAGTGTGCAGGCTAAGCTTGAAGTCATTCTGAATAAGCCGCCTGTGCTATGATTCTTCGCTAATTGCATAGCCTTTTTAAGGGATCAAGTGACCGAACAATGCCTTCCTACCCATTATTGGGATCACCCTGATCCATTTGTTATTGAA
>JAPYOO010000488.1 GCA_029938135.1 Bermanella sp.
TTTACTGTGAGCCAACCAAGCCCCTAGGCTTACCAATATTAATCCCACTATTAATTCCCCACTCACCGCTTCATTAAATATCACAATAGCAGCAAGCCCTGACACCACCGGCACAATGGCCATTAACGCCCCCATGGGAGAGGCACCAATTAACTGCACCGCCCTTACATATAAGGCCATTTGAATGATAGTCGCCATAACCCCTTGATACGCCATTTGCAGCCCAATATCCCCCAGTACATTTAGAGACATATTTTTAGGCAACCACAACACATACGCCGGCATATACAACACACAAGTAATAAGTGCCAAACTGACGGTAGCCTGCCAAGGGCTGATGTCCCAACGCTTAATCAATACGGTGAACACCGCCCAACATAATGCACCCATTGCCAGTAAAACATGGCCTTGTGAAATACCAGAGTGTTGCGTTAGCTGCCCATAAAGCAGCAAGCTAATGCCCACAGCAATCACTAACATGCCCACCATTTTGGTAACACTGGGGGCTTCTTTATTCACAATAATCGCCAATCCTATAATCAATAGGGGAATTAAACCGGGCAACAAAACGGCCGCATGGGAGGCAGGCGCTAATTCAAAGCCTTTAAAGGTACATAAGGCATAGGCCAGCCCGCCCACTAAACTGCTAATAATTAACTTAGGGTTTAGCAGATTAAACCCAAATGGGTGATGGGTGAGTTTAAAGTACAGCCACACGGGTAATAAAATAGCTGTACAGGTGGCATAACGAATAGCGATAACATCAAAAGATGTGAGCTCACTTACGCCGCCCATGCGCGACACTAAAATAAAGCCACACCAAATAAGCGCGGCACTGATACCCAATAAATAGCCCTTAGCCAGGTTACTCATAATCACTCCCTTTGTAATAGCGCCTGTATTGAGCACTTATAATAGAATACTTGTTGATTCATTAATAATGAATAATAATGAATAGATCATTCACAAATAATGAATCTACACTTATATAAAAAGAGGTGGTCCCATGGAAATATCCGACCTTACCATTTTTAAGCAGGTGGCCGAATCGGGTGGTATTACGTCCGCGGCCCAGCAACTCAACCGTGTACCCTCTAACATTACTGCACGTATTCAAAAACTAGAAGAGGAACTGGGCAAGGCCTTGTTTGTGCGTGAAAAAAATCGTTTACGCATTTCGGTGGCCGGTGAGCAATTATTGGTTTATGCCGATAAAATATTACATTTGGCCCGCAAGGCTAAAGATGAGTTACTTAGCAACGAGCCTAAAGGAGAGCTAAAAGTTGGCGCTATGGAAGCTGTGGCCGCCACCCGCTTAGTAACACCGCTTATGTCGTTTCATAAAACATGGCCCAACATTCAATTAAATGTAAACACCGCGCCCACCGGAAAATTGATTGAGCAAATATTGGCTGGGGAATTAGACATGGCCTTTGTGGCCGACCCGCTTAAAGATGCCCGCTTAAAGATTATTCCCGTGTACCAAGAGACGTTGGTATTAGTTTCAAGCCTGAGTCATAAGGCTATTAAAAAGCCCACGGACTTGAGTCACGAGCCCACGCTTCTGGGGTTTAATCATCGATGCGCCTATCGTACTCGCTTAACCGAATGGCTTGAACAAAGCGGGAGCATGGCGCGGGTGGTAGAGATAAATTCGTATCACACGTTATTAAGTTGTGTAGCGGCAGGCATGGGGGTAGGGATTGTGCCGTTAGCATTGTTAGAGCAATACCCGTTTAAGGAAAACATTAAAATGCACCCTTTGCCCGTTAAGTGGCGTAAGTCGGTAACGTCTATTATTTGGCGACACGATTCGGTAAAGGCAAGCATGGAAGCGTTT
>JAPYOO010000489.1 GCA_029938135.1 Bermanella sp.
TTACTCTTCACACTACACTCGCAGTGAATCCAAGAAACCAGTAATCAAGTCGCCTAGCTGTTCATAGGTTTGTTTTTTTTGTTTGGCGCTGGCTAAACTGATGGCGGCATTGACTAGTATGCCATATAAAGTTTCGGCCATTAGCTGGGTATTGTAGGGCTTAATTAGCTTGTGATCCTCCAAGCGTGTGAGTGCCCTTAAAATAATGCCCATTGTGTAGTGGCTGTCTATTTTTTTCCAATTATCAAAGCCTAAAACGGTTATCACTTCTTGTAAGGGGATGCTGGAATTTTTTTGCCGAATAATAAAATCTAAAAATGCTTGGCTTTGGGCTTGTGTGTCAGCCCATGGGTCTTTGCTAGGTTTAATAGAAATAGCTTGAGCCAGCTGTTTGGCTTGAAGCTCATAACACGCAATAAACATCTCTTTTTTAGTTTTAAAGTGATGATAAAACGCGCCCTTACTGACGCGAGCTTGCAGGGCAATAGTATCGATGGATGTGTGAGCAAAGCCTTGTTTGCAAAACAAGGAGTGGGCCTCTTGGATAAGCGCCTGTTGAGTGGCGGTTGCGTTATCTTGGCGTCGGCTATTGACAGTCACACTTAATTGCCTTTACATACTGTTAGTATGTTTAATGTTATCAGTATGTTAAGAGCTTAGCCAGAAGCGCTTTTAAGGCCAAATCTTCTAGAGCGGACACGTGTATAAATTACAGTGAGAATAAAAATGCAGGATATTAACGTTGATACCAGTGATGGGCAGATATTAAAGGGGCTTTTTTATCCTAGTAAAAAGCCCAAAGCCACCTTGTTAATAGGCAGTGCGCTGGGGGTGCCGCAGCAGTTTTATAAGCATTTTGCCGCTTTCATGGCCACACAAGGCTTTCAATGCATAAGTTTTGATTACCGAGGTACGGGTTTGTCACGTTTTAAGGGGGCCGCAGGGGATATTAAGCTGGCTGATTGGGGTCAACTGGATATAGACGCCGCCATACAAAAGGCTAAGCAGCTAGGCACTGAGCAAGGGTTAGATCCCAGTGAACTTTACTATGTAGGGCATAGCATTGGTGGGCAGTTGCTAGGATTGGCGAAAAGTTCGCTTGATATAAAGGCCTGTATGTTTGTGGGAGCATCGGCCCCGTATTGGGCTCGCTGGCCTTACCCTAGAAAACTGTTCATGAGTGTGGTTTGTTTTGGGTTATTGCCCTTGTTATCGTTTTCGCGACAAATGTTTCCGGCCAAGGCGGTGGGGTTATCAAGTATGGACATACCCGCAGGTTGTGCCCGTGACTGGGGCCGATGGATGCGAAACCCCGATTATTTATTTGGTAAAAAGTTTAAATTGGCAACCCAAGGCTACAAGGAGATTAGCAGCCCTATTTTAAGTTTGTGTTTTGATGACGATGATTTTGCACCTCAAAACAATGTAGATTATTTACTGGCGTTTTTTAGCGGCGCTAATATTCAAAATGAGCTGATTCAGTGCAAACAAATTAATCTTGGCAGTATTGATCACATGGGATTCTTTAAGAAGAAGTTTGAGCACACTTTATGGTCCAAAAGCGTAAGTCATTTTTCCAAGACTTCATCTACTCAAGAGGCTGTATAAACACTACTTATAGCCGTGTTAGTGCTTTTGGCGTACAATATGCCTTATCCAGGGGGAGGCCCAGTGCCCGAGATGTCTGTTCGCAGCGAACCCCTAGAACCTGATCCGGTTAGTACCGGCGTAGGAATGGACGCAATTATGCTTAGCAGCATATTTTGGTGGTGTATCTCACCACTAAAATCTACGCAGTACCCGGGCTCTTATTTAATTAATTAAAAAGACCCAAAATGA
>JAPYOO010000122.1:0-3081 GCA_029938135.1 Bermanella sp.
TGTCGGTTTCTTCATTGCGGGTGTCGCTAACCGTTAAAACAGCAAGGTTCAGCGGGACAAAAATGTCCGTTTTGGCTTTAGCCATGTTTACCACCTATTAAATATTAAAAATTAACTCTATTGCTCATATTGAGTGTAATAAAGGGCTGTAGCGTATTAATGGCGTTATAAATACATTAACGTGCTGAGTATGCTTTATTTTAACCGATCCGCCTTCATCAAGGTAAGTATGAATTAGGCTCATACCTATAAATATCCGCAATATACCCCTTTAGCTGTTTTTAATAGTGTGCGTTGTGGCCTATCAATGGTGAGTCTGCACACTATGGCTTACCCTACATGCTGGCTCTGCTAAAGTGGTGGTTACTTAATCAGCCTACTTAAACTATCAGTGGGTCGTTAATCATTCATAAAAAGTGAGCGGGGAAGAAAATAATAATGAAAAAATTCCTACTGGGCACAGTGTTAGTACTGGCCTTAGTGATTATTACATTGCCTTTTACTGGGCTTTTAAAACATGTGTTGTGGCGGATGGAGCCTGCGCCCTTATTTGAGAATGGGCATAACTTGGCCCAAGAGCTTGGTTTTCCAAAAGACGCTAAGCTGCTGGTGATTAATAGTGACGACACGGCAGGCAACCCCACCTTTACCCACGGTATTTTAGAGGTTATGCCCAAGGGTTTAGTGAAGTCTAATAGCGTTATTGTGCATGATCGTAATGATGCTGAGTTGGCGCGTGTTGCCAGTATTGCCCGTCAACATCCTGAGTGGGGTTTTGGAGTTCACCTTTCTTTGACCAACGAATATCAGTTGGCATACCCCTGGTCACCGGTGTTGCCAAAGGAGCAAGTGCCCAGTTTATATAATGAAAAAGGCCTGGCGTGGGAGAAAATTAGTGAAGTCGTACAGTTTGCTAACCCTAAAGAAGTGAAAAAAGAATTTATTGCACAGATTCAAAAAGCCATGGATGCAGGTATTAAGGTTGACCATATAGACTCGCACATGGGCACTTATTATGCGCAAAGCACTTTTAATAAAAATCAATCAAATGTTAATAGTCACTCCAATGGGTTGCTTGAGGCCGCTATTTTTGCCGCGAATCATTTTAAACTGCCCATGACAGTCAATACCTTTGATAAAAGCGCGCAGAAAAGTATTCAGCTGTTAGATTCAATGAACATTATTAGACCGGATACGTTTTTTGGTTTTTATGAGTTGGAAGAAATGAACAATCATTTGTCGTATTCAGGGTCAGATATTATAAAGTTTGTAACCGCGTGGGTGGTGAGGCACGCCTTTGGTTTTGAATTGCCCTATGAAAATACAGCGCATCACTTAGAGGATGTGAAAGTTCGCATGGAGATTTATCAACAGGCGTTACTTAACATTGCAGGGCCTGGTTTAAATCATTTTTTTATGCACGCCGCGAGTGAACATGCTGATGACGTTGTTATTCCAAGTGGCAAGAATCATCCTAAGGGTGTGGATAAGGTTGTTCGCCAGGGTGATACTTCAGTTTGGTCCAGCGAGGAGATGAGCGTTTTTTTACGAGAACATGATTTTGTCGTTATTAACTATCGTGATATTTTAAAAATACAGCGTAAGTGGCAGCGTCCTTAAATTAAAGTGACTTTATTAAAAATACAATAAAAGGAATGGTTAGTAATGCGTGAAAAAATGGATTTTAACGGGGCTTGCGCCTGTGGTGCTATTAACTATCAATGCAGTGAAGCACCCTTGGCCATGTTTAACTGTCATTGTGGCCAATGTCAGTTAGCCAGTGGCGGTACTTTTGTATCGGCAGCCTTGGTAAAAGAGTCCGCATTAAGTATTACTTCAGGGAATGTAAAATATTTTCGCAGTGTGGGGGATGCGGGGCGCTGGACCGACCGTGGGTTTTGTGAAAATTGTGGCACCCCTATGTTTGCCAAAGGAGAGATTGCCCCCGGCCTGATTTCTATTAAACCTGGCACCTTACATGATAAAACGGTGTTTAAGCCGTCTATTGATACTTGGGCCAGTAGTGCACCTGCATGGCTGCATTTGGATGGCGCTTTACCTAAGGCTCATAAAACCCCAAATTTGTTAAATAATAAAACCAGCACAAAGGTCGGCTAATAGGCGAACTTATTAATAGAGCTGTTTTATAGAGGCTTCACTTTTTGTTTTAGAGTGCAGGGTCAAGAAACAGCGAAATAAACTTCATAGTTAGGCGTGACCTATCACAACTTAAGGCATCTCTATGCGCCACTAACGAATATATAAACCCGTTTCATGGCGCGATGCCCTTTAGGCGAGGTTGCCATCTAACTGTAAAATAGTGGCGCAGGCCGATGCGGCTTCAGCCCCTTTAATCACAAAATGCTCTTTAAAGAAGGTGTGGTGTTCGTCGCTACTGTGGAACTGGTGGGGAGTAAGTACCACCGAGAATACCGGTACGTCGGTTTCCAGTTGCACTTGCATTAAAGCACTTACCACCGACTGGGCCACAAATTCATGGCGGTATATACCACTGTCGGTCACTAATCCAGCGGCTACTACGGCGGCATATTGTCCGGTTTTTGCTAGTCGCTTGGCTTGTAGAGGAATCTCAAATGCGCCCGGTACCACAATCACATCAACGCTTAGATTACACAGTTTGGCTATTTCAATTAAAAAAGAATCTTTGCACTGATCTACGATATCACGGTGCCAGCTGGCCTGAATGAAGGCGATACGGTTAGGACGGACTTGTATGGTATTGCTGGTAGAATCCATTTTTTACACCCATTGTTACTGCGAGCGGGCGAATAAATGGCGTACCTAAAAGACAGGTTTGGGTAAGCCCAAGCCGTTCTGCGGGAAGCACCTTTTCCTCATAACCAGACTTTAACTGTCGGCCCCGGAATCACACCGAGTCTGCTGTCCTTGCTGATTTACAGCAAGCGCCCGCGGGCTACACGATTGTTCGTGATTACCGCCGGTGGGGAGTTTCGCCCCGCCCTGAGAACCCTTCAAGATTAAATCGATATAACTCACCTGAAGAGGTGGCTGATACTATCAGCTCAATTTTAGGCTGTAAATCATCAAAATACGCAAAAT
>JAPYOO010000122.1:3181-10435 GCA_029938135.1 Bermanella sp.
GTGGCTGATACTATCAGCTCAATTTTAGGCTGTAAATCATCAAAATACGCAAAATGGTAGGCAAAAACGAACTATTGGTGGAATAGATTGGTTTCTCACTGGAACAATCTTGAAAATAGTCACACTCGGTACTGTTGAGCGGTAGTACCCGTCCCGCGTATAAACGCTCGGGTAAAATTACTTGCTCACTAAACCCCAATGCCAGTTCTACTTCAAAGATGGATTGTTTCTTTTCAATAAATCAGTAAACGTTTTCTGATTTCAGTAATGCTGGGTGAAAGCCATCACCATCAAAACTTTAGAGCAGATTAGCAACTTTAACAGTGAATCGTAGGTAAAAAATCTAGATGTAAAGGCGGTTAATTAAAGCGCTGCCCCCCGCTCAATCATGGTTACCACTCCAACGCCGGCTCCACCACAAATAGCCACTACGCCTCTCTCTTTTCCTTGGCGTTCTAACTCGTCTAGCAATATACCAACTAAGTTTCCACCAGTTGCTCCCAGGGGATGCCCCATAGCAATGGCACTTCCGTTAACATTAAGTTTATTCTCATTGATAGCAAAATGCTTTTGGAATTTAAGTACGCTGGCGGCAAACGATTCATTCACTTCCCATAGGTCTATGTCATCTGCGGTGAGCCCAGTGGCTTTTAACATTTTTTCCATGGCCTTAATATGGCCAGTTAACATTTTTACGGGCTCGTCACTGGCATTAGAAAAATGGCGGATACGGGCACGGGGTGTTAAGTTTAATTCTTCACATTTACGTTTACTGGCCAATAATACCAGTGAAGCACCATCTACTAGGGCAGGTGAGTTACCCGCGCTGTGTATGGCTTTAAGGGTGTCGTGTGGATAAACTTGGCTCACTACCTTTTGTCCATGTTCAACGTAGTCACTGAAGCTTGCAGGTAGCTGAGCTAGGGCTTGTGAGTTGATAGAAGGTCTAATGGCTTCATCATGCTCAAGGTAGGGCTGATTTTCATTATTAACAACCGGTACCAGCGAGTGATTAAAATAACCTTTCTGGCGGGCTGCACTGGCTTTTTTATGGGATTTTAACGCAAGCGAGTCTAGTTGTTCACGGCTGTAGTTTTCTTGTGACGCAATTAAATCAGCTGCCAGGCCCATATGTAAAAAACGTGTTTTTTCCATTACTTTAGGATCACTAAACCACGCGCCTTTATCGGCAAACATGGCAACACTGGTAAGTTTTTCAACACCACCGGCCACCACTAAGTCCTCCATCCCTGACATTATTTTTGCAGCCCCCATATTGATGGCATCTAACCCAGAGCAGCAAAATCGATTAAGCGTAACGCCCGATACATTTTGTGACCAGCCAGCATACAAGGCGGCTATTTTTGCAATGTTAGCCCCTTGGTCCCCAGATTGAGTAGAGCAACCCAATAAGACGTCTTCTACTTGCGAGCTGTTTATGTTGTTGCGTTCACTTATGGCGTTAAATAAAGGTTTTAACAAATCAACCGGTTTTAGATTGGCATAAAGGCTGTTTTCACCTTTTGCACGTGCTCTTGGAATACGTACTGCATCTATTATATAGGCGATATTTTCGGATTGGATCATTCGGTGGCCTGTTTATCAGTACTATTTTTATTGTTTTATAAATAATGGTTTTTAAGTATTACCGGCCAATAATTAAGCTGGCACAGGTGGTAGCGCTTCCGCCAAGATTAAAGGTCATCATGTTTTTGGCTCCACCTATTTGGCTGTCACCTGCTTGAAAGGTGACCTGTTTATAAGCATCAAGGGCCATGCGTACTCCCGTGGCACCCACAGGGTGACCTAAACCAATTAAACCACCCGACATATTAATAGGCAGTTTTCCACCCGCTGATGTATGCCCTTCTTCAATGGCGCGCCAAGCTTCACCCGGTTTATATAGGCCTGTGTGGTCTAACACCATGTATTCGGTAATGTTAAAACAATCGTGCACTTCCATGCCGCTAATTTGATCTATATGACTCATGCCCGCACGGGCTAGGGTTTGTTCAAACAGTTTTTTAATGTGCGGGAAAATATAGTCTTGGCCGGCGCTTAAACGCAATTTTTCTTGCAATAACATGGGCGCATTAATATGCCCCCAACCTTTAATGCAAGGAATGTCACTTAATTTTAAGTGACGCGCGCGGGCATATTCTTTAGCGCGTTT
The DNA here is from genome assembly GCA_029938135.1 of Bermanella sp. Classification (GTDB taxonomy): domain Bacteria; phylum Pseudomonadota; class Gammaproteobacteria; order Pseudomonadales; family Oceanobacteraceae; genus Bermanella. Next base: position 5,355 of record JAPYOO010000122.1, read on the forward strand.
TTCGGTGGCTAAAAATACCACCGCTGCACCATCGGTAATTTGGCCGCAATCTTGACGACGAATCTGGCCGCTTATTGGTGGGTTAGCGGTATCATCATTACTAAAGCTATTTGCAGAAAACTGCCAGTTGCGAGTTTGTGCGTTGGGATTACAGCGTGCATTTTTGTAGTTTTTTTCAGATATGGCGCGTAAATGGTTTATGTCGATACCATGACGTTGCTCGTAAGTACTGATTAAATTATCAAATGCACAGGGCCATACATACTGAGCGTCTTGAAACTCTTTATCGGCCCAAGCCGCAGGGCGTAAATTATCAGCGGCTTGAGCGCCACTGACATTACGCATCATTTCAATGCCCACCACACAGGCCAAATCATAGCGGCCCGATTCTAAGTCACTCATGGCCGCCAATAAGGCCATGGAGCCTGATGCACAGGCTGCCTCGTGACGAGACGCCGGCAAATAAGCAAGCTTTGGATCCACATGTCCAAAAAAACCGCCTAGTTGCGCTTGGCCATTAAATAAGTCGCCCACAAAGTTACCCACATGACCCACTTTAATTTCATCTGCATCTAAACGGCAACGATCTAATCCCTGACGCACAGTGTCGGCAAACAAATCAAACAGGGAAAGGTTTTCCCTGGCAATATTTCGGGCGAAATCACTTTGATGTCCACCCAGTATATAAACAGCGTGTTGATTCATAATGACTCCTGTTTATTTATCTTGATAGCTTCGTATGGTTGGGCCATCAGCCCAAGTGGCGTGTGTGCCGCTGCATATTCTGTGGGGCAATATAATGCGACACACCGGCCCAGCCTCAATGTCTTTGGCATCTACCAATATACATTCAGAGCGGTTTTCTTTCATGTCAGTGATAAAAGAGACAAGGTAACCATCGTCTTCATCTTTGGCATTAATACGTGGAACAAAAGGGGCTTCACTGCCAAAACGATCTTTGCCAAAGTCTAATGTTTGTGTCTCGCCGGTTTCATGATCGTGTTTTACGATACCTGAAAATAAAAACCAGCCGGGTTTGTTATAAACACTGTATTGGTAGCGGGTTTTTAAGCCTGCGTATTTTTGATTAAAGCTGCCAAACTCTAATACCCGTTCATCTAAGTGTTGCTCGTTGACAGCACCAGTTTTTAAATTAAAACGCCAGCGATGCAATTTAGTTTGCAGCGATGTTAAATCAATATTGGCCATGAGCTTGCCAGGACCTGGTGGTAAACCTTTAATTGGCGCAGGATTCGGTTGGTCTTGAAAATAGCCATCAAGGATAATCTCGTCTCCTTCTTCATACGCGTTCATCCAATGTAATACATAAGTGGCGGCGGCTTCAAACCATATAATATCTTCTTGATTGCCAAAGCGAGGAATAATGGCAAAACGCGTGGGCATATCTGGGTGGTAATGAGGGTGATGTTTGTCTTCTTTTAATTTTTCTTCATCCCAGAACATAGGTAAATCTACCAAGATGGAGTAATTTTTAGTAAAGGCCATATCGTGTGGCAAGCGGGGCCCAGGTAACGGCACGGGGGTGTAATGGATAAGCTTATTGTTTTTATCCACTACACCATAATGTTGATAAGGGGGATACTTTGAATAGTTAAAAAATAACATCTCGCCGGTGTTCTCATCCACTTTTGGATGAGCCGATATACCATCGACCGGGGTCCAGCTTTCGGCCCCGTGTTGTTCTAATGTGTAAGGGTCTAAGCGATAGCCGTCACCACATTGCCAAAATGTAGACAATATTTTGCCAGCATGCACCACTACATCCGTACTGGATGAATCTTTCACATACCCTTGAGCACCCCAGCCTGGACGTTTAGATTTACTGGTGGAATTGGCAATGCCAGCCCAAATAGATTCGCCGGCCAATTGTTCCGCTTCAAAACCCTTAGTGCGCACAAAGCGATTACGGTATTCAGCCTTTCCGTCGCGAATGGCCATAGAGTGGATCATGCCGTCCCCATCAAATGGGTGGTAGTTCCCCAGTGCCTCATGCACTGGGTTTTCGGTGTTACGGATGTAAACCCCATCGATGTCACTGGGGATCTCACCAATGACTTCCATATTGGTGGCGGTGTATTCATCGTGATTAGGGGTCCAGGCCCCGTTTAAATAGGGGTGCATGCTGGGTTTTAAGCTAGTTTTCACCTTTTTTTCTAAGGTAGCGGCCATGATGTTTCTCAATATGTTGATTATTTTTATAATTAGATCACTGCAATGCTAAATCCATACTAACTTGCATTGTGAGACTAAATAAAGAAAAAACGTTGGTTTTACAAAAATAATCTCTTTAAAACATCTTTTTATGTTACTTGCGGTATGAAACCAAATTCTAATTATTAGGTGAAACACGCCGAAGTATTATTTCCAGTAATCTTTCTAAGTATGGAGACTGAGTGGCTTAAAACTCGCAAGACCCCGTGATTGTTGGCTTTTAGACAAAATGCTATCAGTTTTAATTTAAATGGCCAAAAAACGTGGCGCTGAAGGACTAAGTTACGAGCACTTTTGTCCAATGACGTTTAAAAGAACCATGGTATTAATATTTAGCACTATCAGATCAACTTGGTTTTGATGGCACAGCTAAGCGGTCTGATAAAAAATAATAATACTAATTAGAGGCGGCAGAATGACCAACACCAATGTAGCAAAACTATTGGGTCGTAAGAAGTATCTGGCTATGGCGATACCCCTGCTAATGGCAGCTCAGGTCCAGGGTATGGAATTTAACCTAGGACAAATAGAGGGCAGCTTTGATAGCCAAATCTCCTTAGGTTCAAGTTGGCGAGTAGAATCGCAAAGTGATGCCCTCTTAAAAAATGCGGATGGTACTGACAACATAAGCAACAGTGACGATGGTAATCGTAACTTCCAGTCAGGGGATGCCTTCTCACAAATTTTTAAAGCCAGCCATGATTTACAATTCAGTTATCAAAATTTTGGTGGTTTTGTACGCGGTAAATACTGGTATGACTCGGCTATTGATAATAACAGCGTTGACTATGGTCATGGTCCTACAACACAGGGTGCGGGCATTGGTGGCTCATCTTTAGTGTATAATAATCCAAATACTAACCTTGATGACAGCAATTTTAATGACTTATCTAAAGCTTCAGGTGCTACCTTATTAGACGCCTTTATTTATGGCGAATTTGAAGTGATGGATATGCCACTGGATGTACGTTTAGGTAAACAAGTAGTGTCTTGGGGTGAGGGTACCTTTATTCGTGGTGGTGTAAATTCTATTAACCCTATAGATGTTAATGCATTTCGTCGTCCAGGTGCCGAAATTAAAGAAGGTCTGTTACCGGTAAATATGGCCTATGCCAATATAGGTTTAACTGATAATTTAAGCATGGAAACTTTTTATCAGCTTGAGTTTCAGGAAACTGTAATACCGGGTTGTGGAACGTATTTTTCAACCAATGATTATGCCTCAGAAGGCTGTAACTCTGTTTCTATCGTAGGCGGTCTATCGAATATAGCCCGCGATGAAGATGGTTTACGTAAAGCGAAGGATGACGGCCAATTTGGTGTGGCATTTAGATTCATTTCTGAAGCGCTTGGTGATACCGAGTTTGGCTTTTATGCAATGAATGTGCATAGTCGTGCACCAATTATTAACGGTGTTAAGCACGGTATAACGCCACAAGAAGATGGAGCAAATTACGTAGCTGGAGTGAATGCGATATATGGACTGGCCGCAGCAGCTGGTATACCTGCTGCTGCTCTTATATCTGTAGCGGGTGAAGAACCTGCCGTTATACAAACTACAATCGATGCATTGGGAACTTCTAATCCTGCTGCTACTGGGCAATTACAAGCAATTCAAGCCGGCGCCCCTCAAAATGGTAGTCTTTCCGTGGCGGTTGGCCGAGCAGCTGATTCATTCTACTTTGTAACTTACCCAGAAGACATTCTTATAAGCGGGCTAAGCTTTGCGACTAACGTCGGGTCCATGGCGTTATCTGGTGAGGTAAGTCACACCAAAGACATGCCCATTCAAATTAATGGCCCTGCTATAATTAGTACTTTGTTAACGGGAGCGTCGGTGTCCACTGAGCTACAGGAGGACTATGAAAGCGCACAAGCTGGTGATGCCACAGAAGGGTCTCGTAGTTTCGATGTGTCTCAAGTTCAGGTAACGGCTATTAAGTTTATTGACCAATTTGCAGGCGCCAGTCGCGTAGTTTTAATTGGTGAAGCTGGCTATACCTTTGTTCATGACTTTGCCAGTGGTCCTACTGATTTACGTTTTGGTCGCTCCGATATCTTTGGAGTGCCTTTCGCGGATGGAACAGAAGATGATGGTTTTGTCACTGAAAGCTCTTGGGGATACCGTGCTCGTGTAGTGGCTGATTATTCTGACGTATTCATGGGTATTAACCTTAAGCCTATGTTGGCTTGGAGCCATGATGTGAAAGGTTACGCACCACAACCGGGTGGCAATTTTGTTGAAGGCTCACAGTCTTTGGGTTTAAGTGTTCAAGCTACCTATCGTGAAACCTATAACGCAAGTTTAGCTTATACTCAATATATGGAAGGAGATTACAGTGCTGTAAGTGATCGCGACTTCGCATCAATTAGTGTTGGTATGCAGTTCTAGTTAACGTCATTAAACCAAACCTTTACACAATAAAAATATTAATGCGCCAGAGCTTGGCGCACATAACAAGGTTAATAAAATATGAAATTACCCATTTTAACGGTTTCAACATTAATGATGGCCATCGCCAGTGTCAGTTCCATGGCCAAAGTTGCGCCCATGGAAGCGGCCAAGCTGGGTGCTGAACTGACCCCCATGGGAGGGGAAGCTGCGGCCAATGCCAGCGGGACTATTCCCAGTTACACTGGTGGTTTAAAACAAGATGTAAATGCCGATCCAATGACGGATGTTTTTGCGTCTGAAAAACCGTTGTTTATTATTACTGCCAAAAATATTGAACAATATAAGGCGCAACTTACCGACGGCCAGATCGCCTTATTTAAGAAATACCCTGATACCTATAAAATGCCTGTGTATAAGACGCATCGTACCGCCTCTTTTCCACAAAGTATTTATG
>JAPYOO010000490.1 GCA_029938135.1 Bermanella sp.
CTACTCCATCCACTTTAATAATACCCTTTTCCACCAATAACATGCCTTATACCACCTCTAGGATCTTCCACATCACCGTCCCTTCTTGGGATCAAGTGCGTATGGCAATGAAATATTGACTGGCCCGCACTCTCACCTGCATTCATACCAATATTGAACCCAGTAATCGCCTCATCACTGCTGCAAAGCTGTTCTTTGACTAAATGTAGAAGTTGATTTGTAGCACTGACTTCCGCCGTAGATAACCCAAAGTAATCTATAACGTGGCGCTTAGGGATAATCAATGTGTGACCTTCAGTCACTGGGAAGCCATCTTTAATAGCATAGGCTAAAGTGTTCTCTGAGATAATCTGACGCTCAGAATAGGCCTCACAGAACAGGCATTCATCAACCCTATTTGTGTAGTCAATACGGTTCTCCGCAAGGTCTGTACTATCCCTATTGCCCTTAGACGCATTACAGCTATAGCAGAGGGCTTGGTAATTGACGATGTCATCAGCACCTCCTAGACTCTTAGGGATTATGTGATCTACTTCTAAGGCCTTGTCATCAGCTCTGATGCCACACAGCTCACAATGGAAATTAGCTCGTTTCAGAACTGAATAGCGCACACTGCCAGAGACTAATCGCCTATTTCTGCTTCGATGTTCCCACACTGAATCGCCACGCTTCCCTTCAAAATCTTTCAGCTTTGCGTCACATAGTGCGATGAGCTGCTGAACTTCTTCTGGGTTGAGTTCGTTATACCCTTCGAGGTAGTAGTCTGATTTTCTGGGTGGCTTTGAGACCAAATTATGGCTTCTTAATACCTTACCAACCATGCCATTAACGATATGCTGGTAGTAGTCGATTTGAGATTGGTCTTTGGTCAGAAGTGCTGATGCTATTTCTGAAGATGTTGCTGTGCCACTCTGTTTAAGAAGTGCAGTAAGCATTACGGGTTGATATACGTGAGACATCCTCATTCTATTTTGAATGAAATCCTTGAGCTCAATATATCGATTTGATTGGTCCATGTTTAGCTTCCTGCTTAACTACTACAGCTCGATAATAGCACTAGAGAGGGGGGGATTTGCAAACCTCAACCATGAAGATGTCATGAAGGTTGATATTATACTGTAGTCAATTGAATGGAATCAGTGCAATATGAGGTAAAGGGAACTGACTAATATGGAGTCAAAGTGAAAGAAGCACTTAGGCAAGAACAAGCCATCAACTCTAGATTGAACTATGGTGGTTTTTATAGCATAAATTGGAGGTTCCTCCAGTGCTAAAAAAACACATCATCCCTGCTGGATTAGTAGTTTGTATTGGAATCTTTATATTCGCCGTTCAGAGTGGACTAGAGCAAACGAAGACATCATCCCTTCCGTTAAATCTTGTCAGTCAAACATATAATGAAGTGGCGAACATTGTCGAAACAGACCCTCAAGCTGCTAGTCAATTAGCTCCTACTCCCTCCGAACCTGAAGATGACGCTAAATACCTCCCCTGTACAAAAGCAGACTTTGATCGAGCTGATGGTCGCTATGATCCCATTGAAGCTTATGAGTTCGGGCTTAAGATTCAAGCAGCTGTAGAAGCTGAAGATATTGAGGCTTTGTTTGATCTGGTAAATATTGAGCTCCGCTACGGACCTAGAAAAGCATTTGCTAAAAAAACACCATTTAACGAGTTATTTGGATCCGATTTTAAGGATAAGGTTCTCAAAGATCCCCCTAGCTGTTTTGGGCCGTCTGATAGTGGAAGCATCATGGGCAATGGGAGAATTTGGTACAACCTGTACTCTGATGGTTCATACTATATCTTTGCTATTCCAAGCGCACAGCAGGA
>JAPYOO010000491.1 GCA_029938135.1 Bermanella sp.
TTAAGCTTTTTTGACCCCAAGCAAAGGTTAAATCCTGGCACCTTAATTGATGAAAAAATCGAAGTGAAATAGTGGGGTACCTATGAACATGTCTGAAAATACGCCTGCTAATAAGTCAAAAGCAAGTAGCTGTGAAAATCAGCGACTAACGGTCACTAACGCCATTAAAAATACGTCTCAATGGGATTTGGTAGTGATTGGTGGTGGTATTACCGGAGCGGGCATTGCTCGTGAATCCGCCCGGCAAGGTTTAAAAGTATTGGTGCTTGAGCAAAAAGATTTTGCTTGGGGAACCTCTAGCCGTTCCTCAAAAATGGTACACGGGGGGTTGCGATATTTGGCGGCCGGTAATTTAAAGCTTACCAGTCACTCGGTAAAAGAGCGTGAACGCTTAATGCTTGAAGCCCCCGGTTTAGTTGACTTGCAAACCTTTAGTTGGCCGCATTATAAATGGAAATTCCCCGGTCCATTTGTATTTAATAGCTTATTGGCCATATACGATTTCTTTGCCGGTAAACGTTATCGGAAATTTATCAACAAACAGCAAACATTGTTTGATTTGCCGGGCATTAATAGCGATGGTTTATTAGGTGCCACCCAGTTTGCCGATGCAGTGACTGACGATGCCCGTTTAGTTATGCGTGTTTTGCAAGAAGCGCAGGAGGACGGTGCACACATTCTTAATTATTGTGAAGTGAAAAACTTAATTAAAGAGTCGCAACAGGTTGCCGGTGTTAATGCCCTTGATCATGAAAGTGGTGAGACATATGCAATTAACGCACGTGTGGTTATTAGTGCTACAGGTGCGTGGGCCGATCAGCTAAGAGCCCAATTAGATAAAAAGAGAGAGGTGCGGCCTTTGCGCGGCAGTCACTTAATTTTTCCTAATTGGCGTCTACCTTGTTCTCAAGCCATTAGCTTAAGCCATCCTGCTGATGGTCGCAGCATGTTTATGTATTCTTGGGAAGGCATGACGGTGGTGGGAACTACGGATCTTGATAATCCAGAGGTTGATTTAAGTGAGCCTTTCATGCGTTTTGATGAGTGCGATTATTTAATTACAGCCGTGAATGCCGTTTTTCCTAATATTAATATTAAGGCAAGTGACGCTGTATCTAGTTTTGCCGGTGTACGTCCCATTGTGAGTCAGGGGGGGTTAAATCCATCGGCCGAAAAACGGGATCATAGTATTTGGGATGATCAGGGTTTAATCACTGTAAGTGGCGGCAAGCTCACCACCTTTCGCCTAATTGCGTTGGATGTTTTAAAAGCTGCCAGTAAATATATTAAAAATATTCAGGTAAAGGATCAGGGTAAACCTATTTTCCGTCAAGCAAGTGCTATTCCAGAGCCTATTAAAAAACTGGGCACTATCTGGACTCGTCGTTTAAATGGGTTTTACGGCGAAAAAATTAAGGTGTTAGCTGAGTGCGCCCATGATGATTGGTCTATGGTGCCCGGATCACAAACGCATTGGGCTCAGCTTAGGTATTCTGCACGTCATGAACAGGTAGTACACCTTGACGACCTATTGCTAAGACGTACCCGAGTAGGGCAGTTTTTAAAAGATGGCGGCGTTGATTTTCAGCCTCAAATTCGTGATATCTGCCAGCAAGCACTCCATTGGAATGATGATGTTTGGCAACAAGAATGGGCACGTTATTTAGCACTATGGCAGCAAGCGTACAGTGTGCCGTCGGTTAATACCTAAGACAATAAGAACAACAATAATATAAGGCCCAGCTTCATTTTGGGGTAGAAGATTATGAAAGAATATATATTATCCATCGATAACGG
>JAPYOO010000492.1 GCA_029938135.1 Bermanella sp.
CAACGCCATTCTGGATAACCTTATCGATTCCTTAGTAACTAAGACTGCCTAGTTATTTCCTATGGGTTAGTGTCCCCAGCTTAGAAGCAAGCAAAGGCATCACTAGCCAACAACCGTCATGCTCGGTTTTGCCACTAATGGTAGCTTAATCATTAGATTTTCGGACACCGGTTTAGCGTGTCCATTAATACCTAAAAGTTCACAAACAGAACCGCAAATTTCGGTCTGTTTAGGCGCACAGCTACTTTGATGAGTGAAACAATCACCGATAAAAAACAAGGGGATATCAAGCTCTTCAGGTAGAATTCCTCCGTGACTTTTGTCTGCATTCATACCGTGATCGCTTGTGATCATAATTTGATAACCCGCCTCTATCCAGCCTGGAAGGTACTTAGACAGCTCACCATCAGATTGGCGTACAGTGTTGCGATAATGAGCACTATCTAGTCCAGACTTATGCCCCGCATTGTCTATATTCATTGGGTGTATCAATAAAAAGCTGCAAAGACTCAGCATCAAGGTATAGATAGCTGTCTGGGTAATGTTCACCGTGATAGAAGCAACCATATGGAATCAGCTGTGAAGTATCCTGCGTATGACGATTCCGCACTGCATCATAAGGTCTGCGATTATATAGCGCACTGAACCAATGGAACGCAGCCGCGGCACTGATCAGCCCTGCATCACGCGCCAAGCTAAATACACTTTTTTGATTGGAGTTACGCACTACCTCGTTGTGTAACACACCACTTACCACGGGGGGGACACCGGTAAGAATGGTCTCATACAATGGCCGAGATTTAGACGGTAACTCGCACTGTATTTTATAGAGTGTGGCTGCCCCCTGTGCTTTTAAGCCCTGTAGAACCTCATACACTGCTCGGCGGTTTCATAAGCGAGACCATCAAGCACGACCAGTACTACTTTGGCAGACATAACTTTCTTCCCAGATTATTACGATCAATATCAGCGTGATATCACTTATGCAAATCAACTAAGATCATTATAATAATAAAATATGACCCATTTATGACAACAAAAAAATATTTTGATGAAACCCAATTAGAATTTTTTTCGAAGTTACGATAAATTTATGAGGTCAGGCCTTGCGTTTTTAACAACAAAAATAACTGTACACCACCAAGTTTATTACTTTTTGGAATATACAAACCCAAAATTTGATCACGCTCTGGTCTAGAAACAGAAGAATTTACAATTCGATCTACGCGAGATTGAAACTGTGGATCAGGGGGAAGAAGTTGAGCAGGGCTCATTATAGTTTTGCCACTATGGTGTATTGTCTGGTTAGTGTTTCTGTAAAAGGTGGTGGAGTCGCCTTGAATCTCATTAAGGTTGCGCACACATTAATGTGCGATTAGAGACTAGCCCCCTATGTCAAGAAAGGTGTCAAACCGTGATTTTTCACATGAACATATCAAGTTTGGTACATGTAAAAACAGATAAAAATGAAGTGATCAAAGGATAATCCCACTGGGTCCGTTATGTGTTCCAGCGACATTTCTCGCTTAATATATAGGGTTTTTAAAATAAATGTACCCCGGACAGTTAAACTTAATGGGGTATCCATATATGTCTTGATTATTTTCTTAATTAGTATTCATGTTATATGCAGATGTGGTGAAACGCTAAATTTAGGTTCTGGTGTCGGAGCGTGATTGTTTGTTCCTTTTACCATTTTTAAAATCAATATGAGATGGTCAGGTTATGTCACCTAATGAGTCGGTTTTATCCAACCCTATGGGGAAGGTTAATTCAAACAGGGTGCCTTTATTTAGT
>JAPYOO010000493.1 GCA_029938135.1 Bermanella sp.
GCCACTCAGAAAGCTTCACCAGTGAAAGCAATACCGTAGTGATGATCGCCAACCGGACCGCCACTTCAGGTTTTAACTTTGTAGGCAGTTTTGAAGAGCAGCAAACCGTCACTGTCACTCCAAATATCACCGATGTGGATGGCATTGAAAATGTCAGCCCAATATACGCGTGGTATGCCAATGATGAATTGCTTGACGGCATAACCGGTAATGAAATTTCATTTTCCCCAGCTGACAACGGTAAAATTATTTATTTTGTCATGAATTTTAACGATGATCGTGGCCATGCCGAAACCATTACCAGTGATACCTATACCATTGCCAACAAAGAAGAACTATTGGCCTTTAGTGTAAATGCAAATTATGAGGACTTGTTTGTAGGCTCAACAGAAAATAACGGTGATACCTGGACTTGGAGCGATGCCCTAGCCCTGTTTGATATTGATAATGTCGCTGATACCGAAAAATATATTTACTCCCCAGATGCCGCCACCGACAATAAAGGTAATATTTTGGTTGTTATGCTAATTGAGGCCTACGAGGCTTTTGGTAATGACGATGTGGCCTATACTTACTCTAACGACAATGGCGCGACCTTCTCAGAGATAAACCTGATTAATCGTGATGGCGTGCTTGATTCATCTGGTGGCAGAGTCTACGGGTCAGAACCCAGAATTGTCACAGATGGTAACGGCCAGTGGGTGGCCATGTGGCATAGCAACTCAGATACCTTAAGTGATTTAACCGGTCTAGGCACAGACAGAGATATCGTTTATGCAGTATCTACCGACAATGGCGCCAATTTTGGTTCACCACAATCCATAGGTGACTTTGCCTTTAGCGATACGGCCAGTGACAGAATGCCTGGCATTGCCATTAATGAAAATATTTGGACAGCAGTATGGGCAACCGCAACAGACTTAAGTGGCGGCGATGCCAGTGACGAAGATATTGCCTACAGCTATTCTGAAGATAAAGGTGTTACCTGGAGCACCCCCGCCTACATAAACGACAATGCCACAACCGATAACAGTATCGATTATTTCCCTCGTATTGCCATGAACAGCAGCGGTTTGGCGGTAACGGTTTGGTCGGGATATGGTGACAGTGACAACATAGATATTTATGCGGCTGTGTCCAATGACTTTGGTAAAACTTGGGGTGCCTCTACCCTTATTAACCAATATGCGGCAACCGATGGCGGCTCTGATCAAGATTACCCTAACCATGTTGAAGTCAGCGAAGACAATATTGCCGTGATATCGTGGGAAGGGGACAATCCATTACACGGGGCTGACGATGATGTGTATTTTAGTATCAGCACAGACTTAGGACAAAGCTGGAGCACGGAAGCGGCCATGAATCTAAATGCCGATGCAGATAGCGAGCATCATCAGGCATTAACCATTCAACAAACCCCTAGTGGTAAATGGCTTGCGGTTTATCACGATGAAACAAATTCCGTCTCCTATCTACGTAAGAGTGACGACCTTGAAATCTGGTCCGATCCCGTTCTGTTAAGTGACGATGTTTATTATAACTCGTCCATGCTGTTTCACTAAAGTAGCGTGACTTAAATCTAAGGGCGGCCTCATTAGGCTGCCCTTTTTTTTGCCTATTGTTTTCAGTTCTTTAGCATGAAATAACAAAATAATAGCCGCTTAACGGCAACGATATTTAGCTGGATTACCCCTCTAAGCTTAGATCGCACTACTCTCATCTTTTAGTCTGGGTTCACTTTTGGCACCTAAAGATCACTTTTTGGCATGATCAGAGAACGTCAAAATACGG
>JAPYOO010000494.1 GCA_029938135.1 Bermanella sp.
GCATTCGATTCCCCATTGCCAAACTCAACCCGCCAAGCATTACTGGTATTGTCGATGCTAATCGTAGATGTCCAGTATTCTATGCTTGCTGTGTTTGGAAAGCGCTCATTGTTTATGGCGGGGGTATGACAAGCCGGCTCTACAATCGATCGCAATTCTTTTACGTTGGGCAAGCGCCAATCACGATGGCCGGCAAAGCCGCCACTTGCATTTAAACTTGAGGCACGTTGCAGCGCAGCTTGCCAATTGTGGCTACTGGTATTACCGCTGCACTGCGTGTCTGCTGCCTGTCCTTCACTGCATTGTTTCCACATTAAACCGGTGGCCGTATCTGATATGGTGCCATCCGCGTTATTCAGCAAGCGACTATTGGGTACCGATTCAGCAATATTTACACAGGCTGCATTTACCCAGCTTGTTAAAACTAGGGTTGAAAATGTAAGGATTGTAAGTTGAATTTTTTTTATGGCTGACATTTTAATTCCAGGGCTAATGTTATTTATATTTTTAAAACGAAGTTAAATTCCATCTCTTACCAAGCGTACATATTTAAGTCGGCTGGGGTCACTGTTATCCCTAAGTGCATTACTGTGCGTCCAGCCCCCATTAAAATGTACATACCAAGCAACACTTTCATCACTGCTGTTGGCGTTGATGGACAGATAACCGGCTAATACCGTATTAGGAAAATAATCCGTGTCTATGGTGGGAGCCGTGCGATCAAAGCTTACTAGGCCTTCCAGTTCGGTTATGGTGGGCACACGCCAGTCATTGAAGCCGCACAGTTGTTCTTGGTTGCTGCCATTTAGCAAACTATTCCAGTCTTCATAAAATTGTGTGCCCCACTGTTGCGCACCCACGCCTCCCCAGCGGTAACTGGTATTGTGGTCATGTAATCCGCCATCGGTTGTTTTCACTTCCCAAATTAAACCGCTGACATTATCTTTAACACACTGCCAGCTACTAGCGGCGGCATCGAGTGTATTGCCGCTGTTATCCAGTTTGGTAAAGCTGAATCCAGCATGGCCATCACTGTTATCAAGGTTGCTGGCATCGCGCCCTTGAAAGCAATCTTGTTGCTCGGCTGTTTCACCCATGCAGGTCATGTTATTGCCGCTGGGGTAATTTCCCCCCAGGGTTAAACCGGTATCGTTTAAGTTTGCCAAGAAATGGGTGACATGAATGCTTACTACATTGGCATGTGTTGCCCCGTTGTTGTCCGTTACCGTAAGCTCAAAAATTAAAGTTTCATCTTCACTGATATTCGGTGCGTTAAAGGTAGGCGAGGTTACGCTTACATCACTTAAATCAACGGGGGTGCCTTGAGTTTGTAGCCATAGAAAATGTGCCAGGGTGCCATCGCTGTCACTGCTATTGGCGCCATTTAAGGTCACCTGGCTTTGTTCCATAACGGTTTGATTTATTCCGGCATTGGCGACGGGCGCGACATTTTCCAAAGCGGGTGGTGAATTGTCGGTGGGCTGGGTTTGCGTTATTTTGTCATCACTGCCGCAGGCGCTGATCGTTAATACGCTTAATAATACGGTGGACCTTATGGCCGTTTTCAACGTGAGGGACGTTAATGTTGTTGGGTGCATTAAATGTGATCCTATTATTATTTTGCCGTTATATAAGGATATTTATTGATATCAAAATATGGTGTCTATTTGGGGTTCTTGGCGAGCTAACGATTCAAAAGCCGTTAGGTTGACACAGATATAAGTGTTAATTTTAAAGTGCCAACCGTGTCACACTTTTTCATAAGCCTAATGCAGTAGGCATTATTAAT
>JAPYOO010000495.1 GCA_029938135.1 Bermanella sp.
CAAGCCCCTCTTGAAGACTATAAATTCATTATCGAAGACGTGCTAGACACCTATGGCTGCTATGCGGATATCCCGCAATTTAGCAACGTTGACAGTGAGTTCATGGACAGCATTCTTGCTGAAGCAGGACGTTTTGCAGAACAAGAAATTCAACCGCTTAATCAATCAGGAGACCTAGAGGGCTGTCGTATTGAAGACGGTGAAGTGTTTACCCCTAAGGGTTATAAAGAAGTATCCAAAAAATACATAGACGGCGGCTGGACACAATTAAGCGAATCCCCTCAATACGGAGGGCAAGGTCTGCCCTATATATTGAATGGTGCCATAGGAGAAATGAACCTTTCTGCCTGTGCTGCCTTTGCTATTTATTCTACTCGTGACGGCTCTATTGCCGCCATTGAAAAAAATGCCTCGCAGGAGATTAAGGATAAGTACTTACCCAAATTAGTCGAAGGCGTTTGGGGTGGGCCCATGTGCATGAGCGAACCCCACTGCGGCTCTGATTTAGGTTTGTTACGCACAAAAGCCATCGCGCAAAGTGACGGAAGCTTTGCAATATCCGGCACAAAAATGTTTATTACCGGGGGCGACTCTGACTTAAGCCAGAACAATATCATGTTAGTGTTGGCCCGCACCGAAGGCGCACCACAAGGCATAAAAGGCATCAGTTTATTTATCGTGCCTAAATTTTTAGTGAATGACGATGGCAGCCTAGGGGAGCGAAATAATACCAGCGTAGGATCCATTGAACATAAAATGGGATTACACGGCTCAGCCACCTGCGTTATGAATTACGATCAGGCAAAAGGCTTTTTAATAGGCAAAGAAAATAAAGGCATGACAGCCATGTTTGCCATGGTTAATCGTTCTCGTTTTTTAATCGCTCAACAAGGCACCGCACTGGCTGCGGTGGCCTATCAAAATGCAGCAAAATACGCACTAGAGCGAACTCAAATGCGCGCCTTAACCGGAGCAAAAAAACCCGAGCAGACAGCCGACCCCATTATTGTGCACCCTGATGTGCGCCGTTTATTATTAACCCAACGCTCTTTTGTTGAAGGCTCACGCGCGCTTAATTTATACACCGCAAAATTATTTGATGAGTTAGAGTACAGCACAAATCCGACACGTAAAAAGCAATGCCAATCTTTGTTAGATTTACTAACGCCCATTTGCAAAGGTTTTAGTACTGAGATGGGTTGGGAATGTGTTAATCATGGATTACAAGTCTTTGGCGGCCATGGTTATATTCGCGAAAATGGCATGGAGCAATTTGTACGGGACGCACGTGCTGCCGCAATTTACGAAGGCACTACCGGTATTCAAGCGATAGATTTATTAGCAAGAAAAGTACTGGCGAACAACGTCGAAACTTTAAAAATATTTACCGATGAAATCATGCACTTTTGCAGCGACAATAAAAACCATGAAACCGCAGGAAAGATGATTGCACAATTGAAGGCCAGCACCCAATTATGGTTATCAATAACCGTTGAAATTGGTGGCAGCGCCATGAAAAACCCAGATGAACTGGGCGCCGCTTCGGTGGATTATTTAATGTATTCAGGTTACGTAACACTGGCTTACTTTTGGGCGCGCATGGCGAAAGCCAGTAGTGACAAAGAACAACAAACTCCTTTTACCCAAGCAAAACAACACACGGCACAATTTTACTTTGATCGAATACTGCCTCGCACTATTTCATTGGAAAAAACCATACTGGCTGGTAGCGATAGCTTGATGAGCATGGACCAAGAGGCGTTTGTACTTTAATCGTTTAGTTACTAT
>JAPYOO010000496.1 GCA_029938135.1 Bermanella sp.
TGCTCTTGTTTGTGTTTGCGTAAAGCCCAGTCCCAGCCACCTAAGTGATTCCACTGATTTGTAATGAGTGCAAATAACTCGGCAGTTTTTTGGGTGTCGTATAGGGCGCTGTGCGCTTCTTTGTTGTCAAAATCGATGCCGCCTAATCGGCAAGAGCGCGCCAAAACGGTATGCCCAAGCGCTAAGCCCGCTAAAGTGGCGGTATCAAAGCTTGAAAAAGGGTGAAACGGGTTGCGTTTTAAATCGTTGCGCTCAATGGCCGCATTAATAAAACCCAAGTCAAAATGTGCATTGTGGCCTACCAAGATGGCGCGTTTGCAGCCCTTGGCTTTCATGGCTTTACGAATAGATTTGAACATAGTGTTTAGCGCGCTGCTTTCATCTTCGGCGTTGCGGTCAGGGTCAAATGGATCGATGCCAGTGAAATCTAGTGCGCTTTTTTCAAGGTTGGCCCCCTCAAACGGTTTGATCTTGGCTTCCATCTCGTAACCTGGAAATAAATGACCTTTATCATCTATGTCCATAACCACCATGGCTACTTCTAATAATGCGTCTGTTTGGGCATTGAAGCCGGCGGTTTCTACATCGACAACGACGGGTAAATAGCCGCGGAATCGCTCTGCCATGAGGTTGGATTGATGATCAAGCACAGGCTGCCTTAATGGGATTGTGATAATAAGTAGGCGATTGTACCTCATGCTCAGGTGAGTGCCCATCGGCAGTGACAAAGAAGTCGCTGTAGAAACCTATGTTTTGGCCGATATGTTAGCTGTGTCCTAAACTGTATGTAGCCATTAATACAATTGTGCAGGCTTTAAGTCCCAATTTAATTACATTGGGTCGTTTCAAGAATGGCTCTGGGGGTGTTATGAGTGTTCAAATTGTACTGTTGCTCTGGGTCTTCTTAGTGCTCTCGCCAGGCGCACACGCCTTAACCTTTGAAGCGCCTATTGAAGAGACTGAGTGGCGCTTAACCCCCTCTATCTTTGAGTGTGAATTTGCCCAGCCTATTCCCGACTTTGGTGAGGCTGTTTTTTATCATGAGGCGGGTGAGGATTTAATGTTTCACCTTAAAGTTAAAAAAAATCTCATGGGGCCAGGGAAAGCGGCTCTGCATATTGAGCCTCCTATTTGGTTGCCTAGCCAATTTGCTCAGGATTTAGGTCTGGTAGAGGTTAAAAATAGTCGTCGTCCGTTGGATGTGGAGCCTAAGCGAGCCAATAAAATGATGCAGGCACTTATGAAGGGGCTACAACCTACCTTTACCCGTAAAGCACGCTACGACGATGGTGAGCCTATTAGAGTATCTATATCGGCCGCTAACTTCACCAGTTTTTATAAGGACTATTTAGGGTGTGTGACGGGCTTGTTACCGGTTAATTTTAGGCAGGTGGCCAAGAGTAAGGTTTTGTTTAAGGGTGGCAAAAACAGCATAGATGCTAAATCTAAAAAGAAACTGGATTTGATCGCGTTTTATGTGCGGGCTGATCCGGGTGTGACGGCAATATATGTCGATGGTCACAGCGATAGTGCAGGGCGCCGTTATCATAATCGCAGGCTGTCAGAGGAAAGGGCCATTTTGGTCACTGATTATATGGTGAAGCGAGGTCTAGACCCTGAAATATTCACGACTCGTTATCACGGCGAGCGTTATCCGGTGGCGACGAATAAAACCAAAAAAGGTCGGGACTTAAATCGCCGGGTGACTATTCGCCTGCAAAAAGAAGAAGAGGAGATTGAAATAGAGTTTTAATCTTGCTATTTGGCATTTCGTAGTCATAATT
>JAPYOO010000007.1 GCA_029938135.1 Bermanella sp.
AATTATTTCAACACATGAATGGCACAACTAAAATCATGGCCGGCCTACTGTACGGTGCAGGGCTTCGAGTAAATGAATGCGTCACCCTACGGGTTCAGGATATTGATTTATCACTAAGGACCATCACTATCAGGAATGCCAAAGGACAAAAGGCAAGGGTCATATTAATACCGCAGCGCCTCCTAAAAGCATTAGAACGACAATTACTGAAACGTAAACAATTGCATGTAGAAGACATACACAAAGGATGGGGGTATGTTGACCTACCCAATGCACTTAATCGAAAGTACAAAAATGCAGCAACAAGTTTTCAATGGCAATACCTGTTCCCATCCAGCACATCAAGAAAAGACATAAATTCAGGATCCACTAAACGCTGGCACTGCTCCACATCTACACTGCAAAAAGCCGTAAGAAAAGCGGTATTTATAATTGAGTTAAATAAGCGTGTAACTTGCCATACTTTACGTCATTCCTTCGCCACACACCTTCTGGAGGCTGGGACAGATATCCGTACTATTCAAGAATTGATGGGTCATAAAGATGTACGTACTACGATGATCTACACTCACGTCCTTAGGAAGGATATGCGTTCCGTCACAAGCCCTCTAGATCAGCTCTAGCCTTATGATTAGGAGGATAGGAAGCCTCCATTTCGATCTTACAATCATAGGAAACATGGAATATAAGTATGACTTTTGCAAAAAAACTAAACTTTAGATCACTATATAAGTTCATCAATCATTCAGTAAAAAATCCTAAAATGTAAATAAGGGCTTTTGGATTATTATAATTAGCATAAATTTGTAAACACATAAGCCTTTTCTTATGTGAAATGAATCAATTATGCTTTAGGAGTACCAGTATGAATGACTTCGATTTATTTACCAAAAGAGCATCTAAGGAGCTTGAGCGGATACTCAATATAGAACCATACAGTGATGACTTAGTGGTCCCTTTAGGGTCATGGAAGGCCAATCATAATCGAGAGGCAATGGAGAACTTTATAAGAAGTCACCGTAAAGTCATCACCGAATTCGAAGGTAATTTCGAAGGCATTATGACTCTCCTGACCAATTTACTTAAAGAAGCTTTTATAGCCATTTAAGATATTGGTCAACGGGCAGGAATCTGCCTACTAAAACTTAAAACTAATGCAATAGATCAATCTCTTATTGCCCTCTCGAGGGCAATCTTTTCATAAAAATACCCCGCATGTCTTTTCTATGCCCGTTCTTTCTAAGCGTGACTCATTAAAGCAATGAATACCCATCACTTTAAAACCTTATTTCATACTCTTGGTAGGCCGAATCTATATCGGCCTGTGTTAACCCTATATAACGCATAGTCACACCAGAATCCTTATGGTTTAACACCTTACAAATACGCTCTATGCGCTCACCTGCTGAATACATAGTCCACCCTAGTGTCTTGCGCATGCTATGAGTCCCAACCTTCAATCCTAGAATATTCCCCACCTCCATAAATGCCGCAGACACAGACTGCCTTGAAATGGGTTTGTTTTTTGCTCGATTACAGTCCACCTGGAATAAATAGTTATGATGAGGGTGTAGCTTTTGACGACATCGCACTACAGACATAGCAGTATCATTGAGCGGAATAGATCGCCGCTTGTTGGTCTTCCCCTCTTTAAGGATCAAAGTACCTGTTAAGGCATGCTTCATAGTGATCAAGCGTAAGTCACTGATTCTTAGCGCAGCGTTCACACCAAATATCCACATATGACTATAAATACTGCCGTAGTGTTTCTCTAGAAGGCAGGCGAATTTTTTAATTTCGCCTTTCGATTTAACTGCGTCGACTACTTGCATGGTGTACCTACAATTAACTGACCGTAGATATTTTATACAGGGGAATTAAAATCCCACAATAGCTTCACTTAAACATTACCAATGAGGACTCAATTAGCTGATGGGCTTAGAAAATAACAAACCAAACCTAGAGATAAGACCTAATAGTAGCGCCGGCAGCCCTCAATTAATTAAAATGATCACCTACTTATTTCACTGATCCATACAAACTGAAATCCCCAGTTGCGGCCTCCTCTATCTTTTTACTCCACCAATTCATCATTACCCGTCTGCGCTCTATATATTGGGCACGGTTATATGTTCTACGAATAGTGTTTTTATCAGTATGGGCTAACGCAGCCTCCACAATGTCCGCCTCAAAGCCCTGCTCATTTAATGTAGTACTGGCCAACGCACGCATACCATGAGCAGTTAAACGCCCATAAAATCCCATACGCTTCTTGAGAGCCACATTAGCAGTTGCGCTATTGGCAGATTTACGTGGATCAACATTACCTGGAAACACATGCTCGCGGCTTGCACTAAAAGGCATGATCACGCCTAGGATGGCCAATGCTTGTTTAGTTAACGGCACAACATGCTCTACCCGCTTTTTCATCCGAGGCCCAGGTATCACCCACAAGCTATTCTCGAAGTCTATTTCTTCCCAGCGAGTTCCAGCAGCTTCACCAGGACGACACATAGTATGCAACTGCCACTCTATTAAGCATCGGGTGACCAGGTGAATAGGCGCCAAACTTAACGCCCTCATCAGTTCAGGCAGTTGATCGATTCTTAAAGTAGGGTTATTGGTTACTTGTGGGGTTTTAAAAGCATGCCGTATACCTGCAAGTGGGTTGTGCTGAATAATCCCGGCATTAACCGCATACTCCATGACTTCGTTTAAACGCTGACTCACACGCTTAACTGCCTCCAATTTCCCCTCATTCACTAATTTATTTAAGGTATTGATGACAATAGGCGCCGTAACATCATGAATCGGATATCTGCCCAGCTTTGAAAGTATATGGTTCTCAAGTGAGCGGATTACATCCTGAGCGTAGTTTTCTGTGACTTTGTCTTTTTTTAACTCAAACCACTGCTCTACCACTCTTGTTAGAGTTTGCTTGTTCAGCTTTAGACGCTCAATTTGAATTTGTTTTTTAAAGTGTTTGGGGTCGATACCTTGGGCCAATTGCTCACGCATAATCTCTCGTTGGCGGCGTGCATGGGCCAATGTTACTTCTGGATATGAGCCCAGCCCTAGGTTAGTACGCTTTTGAGTGCTTGGGTTTGTGTAATTGAGGATCCACACTTTAGAGCCGTTAGGTTTAATGCGTAGGGCTAAGCCTTGGCCATCTGCCAGGCTATATTCCTTACCTTTAGGCTTAGCGTTTTTTATCTCAGTTTGACTTAGGGGGGTAGGAATTCTTGCCATAGTAACATCGACCTCCTCGGAGATTTCTTGGTGTTACTATAAATGTTACTTCAAATCGTGGATTCCGCAATATAGCTATAGATTGCTACGGACATAAAAAAGGCCGCAAACCCTTACAGTTAGCGACCTTTCGGTTATTCTTGGCTTCTATCGTACACTAAAATGGCGGTGAGGGAGGGATTCGAACCCTCGAAACCTTGCGGTTTACACGCTTTCCAGGCGTGCTCCTTCGGCCACTCGGACACCTCACCTAACACAACTTGCTTCGCCTATAGGCTTAACAAGGCCGCGTATTCTACTGACCAAGACTACAAATGCAAGTAATTAGTTGATTTATAAGCACTAAATCCAGTTTTTCACATATGGTAACAAGGCGACTTCTGGTGTTTTTAGCGCTACTTGGGCTGTGCCAATATACAAAAATGCCACAATTGACCCCGCTTCACTCACATCAAACGCCTGCTTTACCGTTGAAGTGTATGCCATATCACCTGTGCGCCAAATTGACGAATAACCCAAAGCACTGATGGCCACCTGCATATTTTGCACGGCTGCCCCCACTGCCAATAGCTGCTCACTGGCTGGAATTTTTGTATCAAGTTGCGGCTCGCATGCCACTACCACCATTAAAGGGGCACGTAATGGCATCGCCAGACATTTATCGATCTTACTTTGCGGGCATTCTGGCTGCGCACTTGCCACGCCAGCAAACACCTCTCCCAACTTATTACGTGCTAGCCCTTGCACCACATGAAAACGCCAAGGTTTAAGGCGGCCATGGTCTGGGCCACGTAATCCACAACGTAATATTTGTTCTAATTCCGCCTCAATTGGAGCGGGTGCGACTAATTTCCCACAGGAAACCCGCGTTTGAAGCAGTTCAATTGTTGTATTCAAGTTTCCACCTAATATTTAACCGTTCTTTAATCTAAACTGAATTGATAGCTGGCCTTGCACATAGGTCTCTCAGCGTATTAAATAGCGGGTCCGATTGCGCACCATTAAAACCAAGAAACACTGATCGTTAATGAATGAAGCCATAAAAAATACGCCACAAAACCCCATGCATGAATTTTATTCGCGCAGTGTTGGTTTTATTGCCTGCTCAGTCATGCTGGGACTGGCTCATCAACAAAACATATGGAGTTTTCATCACACTGAATTCATCATTGTTGCATTATTCTACCCGATACTGGCGCTTCTCATTAGTAAAAAGGTGCCCGTTCAGAAAGAACACTTGAGACTGCCGTTTCTTATTTTAGTGGATGCCATTTTTGTTGGGATTTTAATGGCTTATATGGAGTTTGCGATTTTACCCAGTATTCTTTTTGCCATTATTGTGAATACATCTTCTATTGTGCTGGGCCGCTTTAGTATTTGGCTGGCGTGTGTGCTTTGCTTGGCCATAGGTGGCTACCTTGGCACTCTCATTGTTGGTTTCAGATTCACCCCACAAGCCCCCTTAATCATTGATATTAGTGTGGCATTGGGGCTTGCCACTCACTTAGCCGTGACCGGCTATTTTTCAGGCAAACAAACCAAATTATTAGAGTTTCTGCACATCAACATTAAGCAGCAGGAACAAAAACACAAACATTTGGCCAATCAAGTTTCTAAGTACATATCACCACAAATATTAGAGTCTATTTTTTCGGGCAAACAGGATGTTCGCCTGCAAACTCAACGTAAAAAATTGGTGGTTTTTTTCTCAGATATAAAGGGCTTCACTTCTCTATCCGAGCAAATTGAGTCTGAAGTTTTAACCGACCTACTTAACAACTATCTAACCGAAATGACCAATATCGCCATTAAGTACGGCGGCACCATAGACAAATACATTGGCGACAGCATTATGGTATTTTTTGGTGATCCTAAAACCCAAGGGGCCAAAAAAGATACACTGGCCTGCGTGGCCATGGCCATTGAAATGCGCAAACATATGAAAGTATTAAGGCAAAAATGGCGCTCACAGGGGGTTAAAGACCCTTTAGAGATACGTATGGGAATTAATACAGGCTATTGCACTGTAGGCAACTTCGGCACCGAATCTCGCATGGATTACACTATTATTGGTAAAGAAGTAAACATGGCTAGCCGTTTAGAAAGCGCCGCCGATTCAAATGAAATATTGCTGTCGTATGAATCTTACGCCCTTATTCAAGACAAGATTATTTGCCGTGAAAAAGGCCGCATTAGCGCCAAAGGTTTCTCCCGACCCGTACCGGTTTATCAGGTCGTCGACTTTAGACACAACCTTGCCGCCAAAACCACTTTTGTGGAACACGAGCTGCCGGGGTTTTCCATGTACATGGACACCAATAACATCAACAATTACGACCGTGAACGCATTGCCAAAGCCCTAGAGCAAGCGGCAAGTAAAATTAAAAACCAGAATAAAGTGTCGAGCTAATATTGAAAACGACCCCACCTGCGCCCACCAGTCGTAAATTAGTGTTGGGCGTTATGGTTATCTTAGCTTTATGGCTAGCCGCGTTACTGATATTCGCCAGCTGGTTTCAAGGACGCTACATTCATGCTTACACCGAGTCTTCCCCTGAGTTCTTAAAGGCCAGCTACACAGAGCAGTGGTTTCGCCAACTTAGCGCATTACTCCCCCCTAAAACAACGGCCTCACGGGTAATTCAATTTTGGCAACCCGATTGCCTATGTAACCGCTTTGCTCGCCACCATGCGTTAAGCGCCTCAACCATCGCCAAAGAATTAAACATAGAACACATCACCGTTATTCCACAAAGCGCTAAACACACACTGGCTTCACTGCAAATTCTTAACCCCGACACCAAAATCATCACACTTGCACCTGAATTAATGGCTAAATGGCCATCCAGCCCCACGCTATTGATTGAAGACCCACTTGCCCAACTCCTTTACTTTGGCCCCTTGGGATTTGGCGCTTTTTGCAGCCAATCTAGTACTAGCATTATTGACGGCCAATTAAGAGGTCTACAACCAAGGCCCTTTTATAACGTTATTGGTAAAGGTTGCTTTTGCCCCTGGAAATAAGTAAAACATAACAAACCATGCCCCCCCGCTCGGGAATTGAGCTAACCTTTATATAAGGCAGCTAAATCCCAAAGAACACGTAAGAATACGCGGGCACTATGCATCAATCAAACTACCAAAGTCTGGTACGAATAGGCCGCAGCCTCATTAGTGAGCGCAATATCACGCGCCTGTGCGAACTGATTCTAGACGAAGCGCAAAAGCTCACAGGAGCAGATGGAGGCACCCTCTACCTTGCCAATACCCAACCCTGCACTGCGTTAAATTTTTCCATCGTACACAGCCACAGTCTTAATTTTCGCCTGATTGCTGAGCCGGGTAAATCCATGTTTCCGCCCATCCCATTATTTGCCGATAATGGCGAAATTAACCAACACCACGTGGCCGCCTTTACCGCACATGCTAAAACCCTTATCAACATTGAAGATGCCTATGATGATACGCAATTTGATTTTTCAGGGGCTAAAAAATTCGATAAGGAAAACAATTACCGCACTCAATCTATACTGGCCGTACCCTTACTTAATGATATGAACCAGTTAATTGGCATGCTGCAATTGATCAATGCCATCGATGAAACAACGGGGGAGATATGTAAGTTTGAAGAAAGTGTTGAAGCTTTAGTAACCTCATTGGCGTCTTTTGCTGCCGTAGCCATTGAAAACCGCACCGTTAGCGATAGCCAAAAAGCCTTATTAGTGGAATTAGCCTCCACCAACGACACCCAAGAAATCATTGAGCGTATTTTAAATGAAGCCAAAAACCTCACTCACAGTGAGGGTGGCACCTTATATTTAATGGACAATGAAAACCCAGGCAAACCTCAGCTTAAGTTTGAGATCATCAATAACGACAAACTTAACATTCACATGGGAGGAAAAGACGGCACCCCCATCCCCTTTCCTTGCATCCCCCTCACCGAAAAAGACGGCTCATTAAACGAACATAATGTGGCCGCTTACAGCGCAAACACAAAAGAAGTGGTGAACATTCCAGACGTGTATTTGTCACAAGATTTTGATTTTTCAGGGGCCCGTAAATTTGATGAACAAACTCACTACCGCACAAAAAGCGTATTAACTCTGCCACTGTTAAATCATCAACATGATGTCATCGGGGTATTACAACTTATAAATTCCCGTCACCCCGATACCGACCATATCATACCGTTTTCTGAGCGCTACATACCCTTGCTAAAAGGCTTAGCCTTGTATGCGGCGATTGCGTTAAACAACCAAATATTAGTGCAAGATTTAAAAAATTTACTGGATGCCTTTATCCGTGCTATTGCCAAGGCCATCGATGCCAAAAGCCCTCACACCAGCGGGCATTGCCAACGAGTCCCCTTAATAATGGAAATGATTGCCCAGGCCTGTTGCGAAGATGACGAGCTTTTCGACAACTTTAATTTAGACGATGATGGTTGGTATGAACTTAGGGTCAGTGCTTGGATGCATGACTGCGGCAAGCTGGCCACACCCGATACTGTACTGAATAAAGCCACCAAACTGCATAAGATGCTGGATGGCTTAGCCACCGTAGAAACCCGCTTCGCCACCCTTAAACAAACTAAGAAAGTTGAGTTTTTAAGCGCCCTTTTCGTGCAACCCGAATTAAAAGATTCTTTAACCGCCTCTTATGAAGCCTGCATTACAGACATAGACTCAGACCTAGAGTTTGTTCGGGTAAGTAATAAGGGTGGTGAATTCATGAAAGAAGAATCCAAACTGCGCATAGAGAAAATTGCAAAAATACAATGGATTGATGCCGACGGAAACCATCAACCCATGTTAGATGAAGATGAAATTTACAATTTATGCATAGAGAGAGGTACCCTCACCACGGAAGAACGCCAGATTATCAATAACCACATGACAGTTACCATCGACATGCTAGAGGAACTGCCTTTCCCTAAAAATTTACGCCAGGTACCAGAATACGCAGGGGGTCACCACGAGAAGATGAATGGTTCGGGCTTCCCTAAAGGATTAACGCGGAATCAGATGTCTATACCTGCACGTATGATGTCTATTGCGGATATATTTGAAGCTCTTACCGCCAAAGATCGACCGTACAAAGACCCCATGAAGATCAGCCTGTCGTTAACCATAATGAAACGCATGGTGGAAGATGAACACATTGACCCTGACTTATTTCAGCTGTTTGTGAAAAGCCGAGTATGGGAAAAGTATGCCAAACAAGTATTGTCACCCGACCAACTAGACGTCACAGATGTGACGCCCTATTTAATCCAGCCCATTCAAGAATCTCAAGCAGGCAGTGCTTAACATCGCACTGTAAACTGCCACTGAATTCAGCCTGTTGAAACCACAAAACTCCGACTGATATTAGCAGCCTGATAAATCAGCAACACGGCGCACTCAAATCGTCAGGCTGTTTAAACGGCATAAGCGTGCCACAGTCTGGAAATATTCCAAAGTGGGTATGCCATGTGCCATAAAACTCAAAATGCTCTTTGAAACGAGTTTGCTCAAGCATGCGATAAGTGTTGCCACAGACAGCAAACATTTTACCGGTTTCCATTTTATGATGACCATCTAACGAGAAATAATACGGGTTATGTTCAACATTGCCTTTATACATTACGGCCTGCCCGTAATCTTCACACGCACCCTCTAGCTCATCGATTTTAAATAGGCGATAGGTGGCACTGTAAAAATTCATGTGGCCAATTTTCTGTTCAAGCTTACTATTCTCTATGGTTAAGACTCTGTCTTTAACCAATCTAGGATCGGTAAATCCTGCGAGCTGGCAATACTCTAAAAAGTCTCGCCAATAAAGGGCACCACTTAAACATTCGCCATACAAAACCTCATCTTTAACTAAGACCTCAGGAATTCGGCGATCACAATAAACGTCTGAGAAGTACATTTCACCACCGGGTTTTAACAAACGGTGCGCTTGCTTCAAAACCGCCTGCTTATCTTGAACAAGATTAATCACACAATTTGAAACAATAAGGTCAAAATAACCCTCTTCGAACGGTAAATCTTCCAATTTATCTATGTCACCTTGAATAAATTGAACATTGGTTTTTTTGAAACCAAAGATATCGGCATGAAAATCTTGATACTCACGGGCCACTGCTAACTGCTCAGACGTCATGTCCAAACCAACCACCAAACCAGTTTCTCCCACCATTGCAGACAATGCATAGACGTCGCGACCTGCACCACAACCTAAATCCAATATCTTAAGGCCCTGCAACTGCTCTGGCAGCACTAAGCCACAGCCGTAATAGCGCATCATGACTTCGTCATGTACCTTTGACAAAATAGGCTTTAAAAACTCAGGCATGCCCTCATCGGTACAGCAAGCGTTGGTCTGTAGGTCATCTGAGCTTTTTAATACCTGCCCATAATAGTCTTTTACCGATTCCAGCATTTGCATTCCCTATTCATTTTATATATTGAGACTACGACTACTGTAACCAAGTTTAGTTCTAGGCAGAAGGCCTAAAGACATACAATTAACGACCTTTTTTATTCAGCTTTTTTGCCAATAAAAGTATGGCCTTCTTTAAATGCAGCCGTTCACTTTTTGTCATGAGGCTTTCGGGGCTCACATATAGCGACCTTTCAAACATATGTCGAATAGCGGTTATATCGGACTTCAAACTGGGGTTATAGAGGACAGCTTGCTCACTCATTTGCAGCACACTGGTGCTTGGAAAAATTTTAATACCTGATTTTATTAATTTGGCCTGATAAAGAACCAGCATTCTTTGTTCATGTGATAACCGCTTGGACTTGAAATCCATAAACATAAATAAGAAACCTATGGCCAGAACAGAAAAAAAACAGCCCAGTAATACTAGAATCAACTCAAGTTCACTGCGTTTACCAAACACCCCCTCAAGTAACTGCTGCTGAGCGCCCCCCTTATAACTGAGCATCCAGTCATTCCAATAGTAATTAAAGGCATTCATTTGATCTCGGATAGATTTTAACCAGGGTAAGTTGGTTGAAAAACCCACGAAGTCTCGCTGCACCGCTTGCTCAAGTCCCTGTTCTATTCTTTCAGGGGCCACCCAACCGGTGGGATCTATTTTTTTCCAGCCCACCCCTTTATGCCAAATCTCCACCCAAGCGTGAGCATTATATTGGTATACCGAATAATAGTTTGCCACTGGGTTTTCTTCTACGCCCAAATAACCCACGACCACCCTTGCCGGCACACCCACTGAACGCATCAAGTACACAAGGCTGCCCGCAAAATGAGCACAAAAACCCTTTTGAGAATCAAACAGAAATTCATCTATGGTGTTTTCTGAGTCCAGCTCACCCGGACTTAACGTGTAATAAAACTCATTACCATTAAAAAATAGCTGCAAGGCTTGAGTAAAATCATCAACACTTGGAAATTTATCTTTTAATGCCCGTGCAAACGCTTGGCTACGCTCATTGCCTTGAGCTGGTATTTGTAAATAGGCCTTAGATGCAAGCGCGCTTAAAGAATCTTTTTGGGAACCTGTCTTAAGGTTAGAGACTACCGAATACTGGTACTGACTGTGAACAGCGTGCTTAGAAACTAATCGTCCATCCTCACTGAGACCCACATTCACTGTTCTGGGCAGAGCGGCACCTAAAGAAAACAGCCATTTCTCATCATGGGGCTCAAGTAAAACCTCATACTCAGTAAAAACGTCTTTTGAACTATTTTTAGCATAGCTTTGTGAGTCCCAGTTTATTTCTGGCTGATAACGCTGACTCCAGCTTTCGCCATCAAAATAATCCAGTACCAATGCACGCCAGTATTGATCTTTTAAAGGGGGCACCACGGAATTGAAACGCACTCTGAAAGCTAATTCATCGCTTTTACCTAACTGGGCAATCTGGCCTGGAGACATAGAATCTGACAAACCAATAACGCCATCACTGGTGGGAATATTAAGCACCCATAAAGGCGCCAATCGAGGTAATACAAAAAATAAAAACGCGGCCAACGGCAATGCCTTTAAAAATAATGAAAGCGCCTGCCAGTGGGCGGTATTGGTTCGTATACTGTCACTACCGTTTTCATCATTTGGAGCAACTGACTGATTAATGGTAATTTGCGTGGTAAGAATTACCAGCATAATTGCAAGGACCCACAAATAGTCCAATGGCCCGCGTTCAAATAGAAAGTGCAAGCCGATCAATAAATAGCATAAGAATATTAAGACATAACTATCACTGCGTTTTTCAACCTCTAAAGGTTTAAGAGCGAAACCGGCAACCAATAACGACACCATACTTTCAATACTTAAATCACGCCCATAAGTAAAGTAGATACCCGTAAAACCCAGCAATACCAGCGCGCCTTTAATACTCCAGTGGGGACTGGCTAACCGCCCATAATGAATACCCGCGCGCCACAACAAACTGCCGACCGCACCCAAAACAATCCACACCGGTAGACGGTCAAGGTGCATATGAAGTGTCAACAATAGACTGAGCGCCAAGAATACTAGGGCACGATTAGCTAACGTTACATCCTTCATGACACCGCCGCATTTATGTGTGCATCAACACCGTGAAGCGCTAAAGCGGTAAGGCAAGCTTGTTGGTGTGCATCACCACGCCCACTTGGAATACTAAGACCAGGTAAACTTAATCCATATTCCCGATTTTCCTCATGGGAGCGCACCACCCAACCGCATAATATTTGCAAGCGATGCTCGATTTTATAACCCGGCAAAGCATGCCAGTCTAACCAATGCCCTTGAGCTTGCGGTTGCTCGAATTCTTTTGTAAGTAATTGATTAGTTTTTGCATACTGACGCCACGCCACATGTTTTAGAGAGTCTCCGTTTTGATACACTCTAAAGCCTCTAAAATCGTCCACCCCGCGATTAATAACCTGCTGGGCGGCTTCGATACCGGCTTCTGTTTGCCCTACATATTGGTAAGGCGTAAATACGGGCGAGGGATATACCACGCCTTCAAAATCAAGTTTAATCCAGGTCCAGCAGGTAAATAATCCTACTGGGTAAACACTAAATATACTTAACCTAGGCACGGCTAACCTGCCACGAGCTTGAGCTTTAAATTCTAGTTGAGTGGCCAGTCTTGATTCAATAGGTGTTAAAACGGCGGCTTTTTCGCGGTTAAAACCCAACATTAGCCCATCTTTTATTTTCTTCGCACTGTGCTCCATCACTAAGTGCAGCATCGTTGTATTGCCACTAAAGACAGGATCCCCATGTTTAGCGGTAATCACTAAACCGGCCATATTTTGGAACGTCACCACAATACTGGTAATAAAGATGCTCATTAATAAAACACTAAAACTAAAGATTAAGTTATTTTGATAATTCACCCCGTTTACAAACATCAGCGCGGTTAAAGCCAAAAACAAAAAACCCATTTTACTGGGGATAATATAAATGCGCTTTTGAGTTAATTTAATACTTTTAGAGGCGGGCGAGCGCCTGTCTAACCACTCTCCTAACCAAGAGTGGTAGCGTTTTTTTATTTTCTCTTTAACACTACCCTTCGTTTTTTGGATATTGAGGCTTTTCACAGCACACTGACTTTTTCGAGAATTTTTTTACACACTTGGCCGCTTTGATCGCGTACGGAATCTTCAAGGCGATGCTCAACCACGGCTAAAAACACCACCTGAACATCATCGGGTAATACATGCTGTCGGCCGCTTAACAAAGCCCAACTTTTTGCACTATTGAGTAACGCCAGTGCCGCACGCGGCGACAACCCATACGTTAATGCCGGATCCTCTCGTGTGGCCGCTAACAACCTTTGAATATAATCCAACAACGCATTGCTGACTTGTACATTTTTAACGGCCAACTGATACTGCTCAAGCTCGTGTAAATTAAGCATAGGCTGCAGCTCGTTGGCACGGCGATTTTTACCCTCCAACAACTGACGCTCTGCTTTCGCCACCGGATAACCCAATTCAATGCGCATCAAGAATCGATCAAGCTGTGACTCGGGTAAAGGAAAGGTGCCCGCCTGCGACAATGGGTTTTGGGTGGCTATCACAAAGAATGGGGATGGCAATGCATGTGTTTGACCATCCACACTTACCTGACGCTCTTCCATGGCTTCTAGCAATGCGCTTTGAGTCTTAGGCGTGGCTCGATTTATTTCATCCGCCAACACTACCTGGGAAAATACCGGCCCGTGATGAAAAACAAACTGCCCCGCACCTTGTAATTCTTTTTGGTAAACACTGCTGCCTAATATATCGGATGGCAGCATATCGCTGGTGAATTGAATGCGCTGATACTGCAGCCCCAGTACATTGGCCAAGGCATGAGATAGTGTGGTTTTACCCATTCCAGGTAAGTCTTCTATCAGTAAGTGTCCTTGGGCCAACAAACACGTTAGTGCTAATTTTATTTGATGCTCTTTACCCAAAATCACCTGATTTAGGTTACTTAAAACGGTTTTTAGTTTTTCGTCCATTGTTGATTCCAGGTTTGTAACGACGCATTTAATTCAATAAACCAATTTACCACCAATCACCTAAGATGACAGTGTGTCCGTTGGAACGCTTTGTTTTAAGGGCTTTACTTTAAGAGTTTGAAACAACAAACAGTCAGGCACAAAAAAGGGTAAGTTAAACTTACCCTTTTTTAAACAGCCTTTATGGTGAAATCAGCTACAACTGACTTAACCCAAAAGAGAGATCACGCTTAATATCTTCAATATCTTCAATACCACACGCCACACGCACTAAACCGTCGGTAATGCCCGCTTTAAGTCGAACGTCAACCGCCACACGCCCGTGGGTGGTAGTGGCAGGATGCGTAATGGTGGTTTTAGTATCACCAAGATTTGCAGTAATCGACAACATGCGTGTGCTGTCTATTACCGACCAAGCGGCTTCTTGACCACCTTTAACGTCAAACGATAATACACCACCAAAGTGGCTTTGCTGACTTTTAGCTAGCTCATGCTGCGGATGCTCAGGCAAGCCTGCATAATACACAGCATTCACGCTTGGCTGCTCTTTTAACCACAAAGCCAGTGCCAGTGCATTATCACTGTGCGCCTTCATGCGAATTTTAAGTGTTTCTAAACCTTTAAGCATCACCCAAGCATTAAACGGGCTCATGGTAGGTCCGACTGAACGTAAAACCCCCACCACCTCTTCCATTAATTCTTTTTTACCCAGCACAGCACCGCCCAAGCAACGACCTTGGCCATCGATATACTTAGTGGCACTATGAATCACTACATCAGCCCCCAATTTTAAGGGTTGCTGTAACGCCGGACTACATAAGCAGTTATCAACTACCAGCAAGATATCCTTAGCCTTACATATACTGGCCAGCGCCTTAATGTCGGCCACTTCGTTCATGGGATTAGAGGGAGATTCAAGAAAAAGCATTTTAGTATTTTCTTTAATCGCACTATTCCATTCATCCATGTCCGTTAAGGATACGTAATCAACTTCAATACTCAGCTTGCTCACATATTTTTGAAACAACACATTCGTTGAGCCAAAAATACTGCGGCTAGAAACAATATGATCACCTGGATTTAATAGCGCTAAAATTGCACTAAAAATGGCAGCCATACCTGAAGACGTGGCCACACATTGCTCAGCACCTTCTAAGGCCGCCAAACGCTGTTCAAAGTTACGTACAGTTGGATTGGTGTAGCGGGTATAAACATTACCCGGCTCGTCACCGCCAAAGATTGCCGCGGCCTCTTGGGCACTACCAAACACATAACTGGAGGTTAAAAACATGGCTTCACCATGTTCATGTTCGCCCGTACGTACTTGGCCCGCCCTTACGGCTAATGTGTCAAACGCGGCGCCATCTAGCTGTGCGTTATATCGCTTAGTATCAGACATGGATTAGGAGTCCTTACTCGGCTGTTTCATCGTTATGTAAGTCTATAATGCCACGCTCTTGATTCGCCTTTTTCTTCTTGGCGTCATTACGTCGAGACTGAAGGTCATCAAGGTATTTATCATCAATGTCACCCGTGATGTATTCACTGTTAAAGACCGAACAGTCAAAATCATACTTCACATCGGTACCTTCACAGGTGGCCGAAATTAAATCTTCAAGGTCTTGATAAATTAACCAATCGACTTTTATGGCTTCCCGGATTTCTTCTACGCTACGACCATGAGCAATAAACTCTTCTTTAGCCGGCATATCAATACCGTAAACATTAGGGTAACGAACTGGTGGCGCTGCACTGGCAAAATAGACCTTATTGGCGCCCGCATCGCGCGCCATTTGAACAATTTGCTCACAGGTCGTGCCACGAACAATTGAGTCATCAACCAATAATACGTTTTTACCACGGAACTCTAAGTCCAAGGCATTAAGTTTTTGCCTAACGGATTTTTTACGCAACTGCTGCCCAGGCATAATAAAGGTTCGCCCGATAAAACGATTTTTTTCAAAACCTTCGCGATACTTAACACCCAGTCGATTGGCCAGCTCTAACGCTGAACTACGGCTAGTATCTGGAATGGGGATTACCACGTCGATATCATGATTGGGGCGTTCTTTTAATATTTTTTCAGCTAATTTAGCACCCATTTTTAAGCGTGCTTTGTAAACTGAAATCTTATCGATAATAGAGTCAGGTCGAGCAAAGTAAACGTGCTCAAAAATACACGGTGTTAACTTTGGGTTATCGCTGCACTGTTGAGTGTGCAGGTTACCGTCAACATCAATAAATACCGCTTCGCCAGGCTCAATATCACGGATCAATTCATACCCTAAAGCATCAAGCGCCACGCTTTCAGAAGCGATCATGTACTCTGGCCCACTGGCCGTTTCGCGCTTACCAAAAACCGCTGGGCGAATACCGTTAGGATCTCGAAACCCAACCACACCGTAACCCGCCAACATGGCGATCACGGCATAACCGCCTTTAATGCGTTTATGAACACGCTTTACAGTTTCAAATACATCTTGAGCTTTGGGTACTAATTGTTTTTGCTCTTGTAGCTCATGAGCAAACACGTTAAGCAACACTTCAGAATCACTGTTGGTATTCACGTGACGTAAATCTTCACGATACACTTCTTCAACCAACTCATGGGCATTGGTTAAGTTGCCATTGTGCGCCAGCACTATTCCATAAGGACTGTTCACATAAAATGGTTGAGCTTCAGCAGAACTCGAGCTGCCAGCCGTTGGATAGCGTACATGTCCTATCCCCATATTCCCCACTAAGCGCTGCATGTGACGTGAACGAAACACATCTTTTACTAAGCCGTTATCTTTACGTAAGTAAAAACGACCTTCGTCACAAGTCACCATACCTGCCGCATCTTGACCACGATGCTGCAACACAGTGAGTGCGTCATACAACCCTTGATTCACATTGCTCTTAGCAACTAAACCAACAATGCCACACATGGCGTTACCTCTTTACAGACGTTAATTAACTGGCTTGACCCAGAGTTAAAAGACTTTGCGTGGCGCCTGGCAAGATATTCTTGGACCAGCTCACCATTAATTCAAAATGAGGGATAAAACTTGATTCTAACCACCAAGGGTCTTGGCTAAATGCGGTCATTTGTAAACCGTAAATCGCGGCTGTGACCATGATAAGCCCTCGGGTAACACCAAATACAATGCCAAACATTCTGTCGGTACCCGCTAATCCGGTAGCGCGAACTAATTCACCTACCAAATGATTAAGCATAGAACCAATTATAAGCGTTACAGCAAAAAGTATTCCGAAAGCAGCCCCATAGCGGGCCGAAGGGGTTTGAATCCATTGGGTCAACAACACATCAAGGTGACCACTAAATATACGAGCAATAACAAATGCCGCCACCCAGCTTATAAGAGATAACATCTCCTTAACAAAGCCACGCTTAATACTAATAAGGGCAGATATAAGCACGACAGCAAGAATGACCCAGTCAATGGTTAACATGATGAATCCTATGTGCTCGAGTGTAACAATACAAAATAATGAAGGCCCCGTTTAAGCGCGCATTCTAACAAAGGGAAATGCCTGCGCAAAGCCATCTCTCCCCTCATATTTAAGTTTTAAGCGGCAAATTTCGTGAATATCCCATCTCACAGTAAAAAGCTTAAAATATAGCCATCAACCACCATAAAAGCTGACCAAACAGACAAATAACTAACCCTTAAAGGGCACTATTTCAGTCTTCAGTTTAAACCTCTTCTCTATATTTTTTATCTTTTCGAGTAACGAAGATTTTTGACTACTAGGACCCACAAATATACGAGTGTGCTTGCCGTCTAAAGACAGCTTTTCATATGCCTTATAACCTGCCGTACGTAACTGATCTCTTAACTTTAAAGCATTTTTAACGTTAGCAAAACTGGCCACTTGAATTTGCCAAACCACGGCTTTCCCTGCGCTTGTGGTAACGGGGATTTCAAACCCTTTTAGTGGCAGCATTTGAGCATTAACGCTCATGTCTTTCATGGCTACCCGTTTGCCCGCGCCCATGTTTTGAGGAGTCGGTGAGGACACCACGATTGAAAGGGATTTTGGTAATGGCATTTCCATAGACGGCACATTCGTTTCTGTCGCCACACTTTTAGCCAAATGCTCTGCATTACGAGTCCTTGAAACTAGGTTGGGTAACACTATAAGGGCTATGGTTACTAGCACCCCTGCCCCTACCAACTTACGCTTTATACCTTCATCCATTGCTGTGCTCTTTAATCCAATTCTGGGCCTTGGCCACGGTAATGAATGAACCCAATACAATCAGCTCATCTTCATCTTGCATAATACTTAAAAGCGCAGCAAGAGCCTGTTCGATATCAACATGCTGCTGGTGCTCTCCCAACTGCTGTCTAACCTTATCATGAAGGGACGCGACAGATTGGCCTCTAAAACCACTAATACCCGCCAAATGCCAACTTTGAACAAGAGGGGCCAAAGCCGCCACAACCCCTTTGGGGTCTTTATCATTAAGCATGGCCAATAACGCGTAGCGCTTTCCCTTAACAGGGCGCGATGCCAAACGGTTGGCCAACATCTGTGCCGCTTGAGGATTATGGCCCACATCCAAAATAGCATTTAGTGGCTTGCTAATGATTTGCATTCGGCCTGCCAACTGAGCCAAAACAAGACCCTCACAAATATGCCGTATCGATATTTGAGGGCAAACAAACTGAAGAGCCTGTAAAGCAGTCGCTGCATTTTCTATGGGAAGACTGGGCAAGGGTAATTTTGTATACGTGATAGGTTGCCCATCACTTGCCAACCCATTCCAATCCCAAGAGTCGCTATGCTCTTTAAAGTCAAATTCCTGCCCCTTTACATATAAAGGTGCACTTATACTGGCGGCATGATCCACAAGCGTTGCCTGCGGCAGGCGCTCGCCGCATATTGCAGGCAGGCTACTTCTATAAATCCCTGCCTTTTCAAACGCGATACCCGCAAGATCATGCCCCAACCAATCCTGATGATCCAAGCCTATACTGGTGACCACTGAAATATCAGGATCCACAATATTAACCGCGTCTAGTCGCCCCCCTAAACCCACTTCTAAAACCGCCGCATCAACATTATGTTTTTTAAACAAATATAACGACGACAACGTACCTACTTCAAAATAGGTTAATAAAATATCCCCTCGCTGCTCATCGATTGCTATAAAGCTTTCAATCAGGTCTTCATCCGATACAGGGGTACCGTTAATTTTTACGCGTTCATTATAAAAATGTAAATGTGGACTCATGTAGCTGCCTACTTTCATAGGGACTTGCTGCAAAATACTGCTACACATAGTGACCGTTGAACCTTTGCCATTAGTACCCGCCACCATAATGATTAATGGCGCAGGCTTGAGCAAATCCATTTTGCTAGCCACTTTTTGTACACGGTTCAACCCCATGTCAATTTCACTAGGGTGAAGAGATTCTAAATATTCGAGCCATTGGGATAGGGTTTTATTGGGAGACATGTTTTCTTGCTGGTTTTTAAATTCATAAACATCGGCACGATTGTAAAAACTCATGCCGACATACACTGTACAGATTAAAGGGCTAACTAAACCGCAGCATCCATTGCCTGACGCATTTGAGTCATAATTTCAGCCAATTCTTGCTTGATCTGGCTTTCATTGTTGATATTACGCGCCACACAGTTTACTAAGGCACTGCCCACGATAACGCCGTCGGCCACTTTTGCCACAGCCGCTGCCGTAGCGCCGTCTTTAATGCCAAAACCCACTGCCAATGGTAAATCTGTTTTAGCACGAATACGATCTAGGTTAGCTTTAACGTCGTCAATATCCAATGCAGCAGAACCTGTCACACCTTTTACCGATACATAATACAAGTAGCCTTGTGCATGTTTGCAAATTAGATCTGCGCGGTAATCAGGGGTAGTCGGTGCCATCAGAAAAATACACTGAATATTTTGCTTAGATAACATGTCTGCCAAATCGGCCGACTCTTCTGGTGGCATGTCAACGACCAACACGGCATCAATATCCGCTTCTTTGGCTAATTCAGAAAACGCCTCATAACCTAACACTTCAATGGGGTTTAAATACCCCATTAAGACAACGGCCGTTTTTTTATTGGTTTCTCTGAAGGTTTTCACCATCCCCAATACGTCGCGCAAACTTGTATTGTGAGCAAGGGCACGTTCACACGCCAACTGAATCACAGGACCATCAGCCATAGGGTCTGTAAAAGGCACTCCTAGCTCAATGATATCCGCGCCATTTTCAACTAGGCAATGCATCAATTCAACGGTTAAACCCGGTCTTGGATCACCCCCAGTGATGTAGGGGATTAAGGCTTTTTTACCGGTGACTTTCAGCTCTTTAAAACAACGATCTACTCTGTTCATGTTCATACCTTTCGTTGAATTAAACTTCAATGCCATCAAGGGCAGCGACAGTGTGAATATCTTTATCGCCACGCCCAGACAGATTGATGACTACAATTTTGTCTTTACCCATCTTCGCCGCTTGCTTCATACCATAAGCCACCGCATGACTGGACTCTAGCGCAGGGATAATACCCTCAACTTCAGTAAGCGTATGAAAAGCATCCAACGCTTCCTTATCGGTTGCTGCTACGTAATTAACACGGCCAATGTCTTTTAGATAAGAGTGCTCAGGGCCAACACCGGGGTAATCCAATCCCGCTGAAACAGAATGAGTGGACATGATCTGACCATTTTCATCTTCCATTAAATAGGTGCGGTTACCGTGCAGCACACCGGGTTTCCCTTTACACAAGGGAGCAGCATGATCATCACCATCAAGACCAAGACCACCCGCTTCAACGCCGTACATATCGACCGTTTCGTCTTCAATGAAAGGATAAAACAGACCAATAGCGTTTGAGCCGCCACCAATACATGCAACGACCGCATCTGGTAAACGCCCTTCTTGCTCCATACATTGGCGTTTGGCTTCACGACCAATAACAGCCTGAAAATCACGTACCAGTTTAGGGTAAGGATGCGGGCCTGCTGCGGTGCCGATTATGTAAAAGGTGTCATCTACATTTGTTACCCAATGGCGCATGGCCTCGTTCATGGCATCTTTTAAAGTAGCCGTGCCCGATGTTACCGAAACGACTTTTGCGCCCAATAAACGCATACGATAAACATTAAGCTTTTGACGCTCAATATCAGTTGCTCCCATGAATACCGTACATTCAAGACCCAAACGTGCTGCCACTGTTGCGGTGGCTACACCATGTTGGCCTGCTCCTGTTTCAGCAATAACTTTGGGTTTTCCGGTATGTTTAGCCAATAACGCTTGGCCAATGGTGTTATTTATTTTGTGAGCACCGGTATGATTCAGGTCTTCACGTTTAAGGTATATTTTTGCGCCACCCACTTCGCGGGTAAGGCGCTCGGCAAAATACAATGGCGATGGACGCCCCACATAGTGCGCAAGGTCCTTATCGTATTCGGCTTGGAACTCAGGGTCCTGACTTAAGCGATCGTACAGCTCAGTTAAGTCATCAAGCGCGGCCATTAAAGTCTCGGATACAAAACGACCACCATAGGGGCCAAAATGTCCGGATTTTGTGGGTAGTTGTGTTACCGCTTTAAGATCGGTCACGACGGTTAACCTCTTTTATAAATTCGTTTATTTTACTGTGATCTTTAATACCCTTTTTTGCTTCCACGCCGCCACTTACATCTACTGCAAAGGGCTGAACTTGGTCAATAGCAAAAGCAATATTATCAGGGGCAAGGCCGCCTGCGAGTATTAAAGGTTTCGGGGATTCAGGTATTAAAGACCAATCAAAGGTCTCACCCGTGCCACCTGGCACACCTGGTTTATAGCTGTCTAGAAGAAGCGCCAGTGCGTCTGGGAAGCGCAGGCTCGACGCCACCACATCCGACGTTTGCCTAACGCGGATGGCTTTGATGTAGGGGCGCTGGAATTGACTACAGAAATCACTTTCTTCGTCACCATGAAATTGAAGTAGGTCAATTCTAACCTCTTCCAGGACTTTGCGCACCTCTTCAACACCGGGATTAACAAACAAAGCCACCACAGTGACAAAAGCTGGCACTGATTTAACGATCTCTTTTGCCATCTCAATGGTTACTGCGCGTGGACTCGGCCCATAAAATACCAAACCAATGGCATCCGCTCCCGCGGCAACAACCTGTGCTGCATCTTCCGCGCGGGTTATGCCGCAAATTTTTACACGAGTACGCTGGTATTTCTTTTCGCTCATTTGGGTTAGCCGTTACTTGATTGCATAAAGGTATAAAACGGGGGGCCTGTATTTACAATGGGTAATTCAGGGTAGTCGGGGTAATCCACATCAACAAAATACAAGCCTCCACCAGGGGCCGTAACACCTGCTTGCCTTCTGTCTTTGGCCGCTAAAACCTCGCTGCACCATTCAACCGGTTTACTGCCCTGCCCTATGGGCAATAAAACCCCCGCGATGTTTCGCACCATATGATATAAAAATGCATTCGCACACACCTCAAGCACCACCCACTCGCCTTGGCGCTTAACACTGATATCTAACATAGTACGATTGGCGTGATTGGCTTGGCAATCACTGGCTTGAAAAGACGTAAAGTTATGAAGCCCCATCAATGCTTGCGCTGCTTCATGCATTTTTTGGGCGTCCAAAGGCCTGCGCCACCAAGTCACCTGATCATGCATCAAACCCGGTTTTATCGCTTTGTTCATAATAAAATAACGATAACGACGTGAAACAGCACTAAAACGCGCATGGAAATTATCATCTACGGCCTGCACCCAATTGACACACACGCCATCGGGTAAATTCGTATTGATGCCCATCTTCCAAGCATGCCCGTCACGCACAGCCATGCTGTCAAAATGAACAACTTGAGCACTGGCATGCACACCCGCGTCTGTTCTGCCGGCGCACATTAATTTAACGGGATGATTGGCCACCTTTGAAGCGGCTCGCTCTAACGCCGCCTGAACACTCTTACCTGGATGGTGAATTTGACTCTGCCATCCTTTGAACAGGGCGCCATTATATTCAACACCTGCCACCCAGCGCTGTACTTTAGGAACTTGCTCCATACCGCTTAATCCAAACTAAAAGCTAAAAGTAACTTAAGGGCACTTTATTCGAACCCAAAAAAGAAAACCCGAATATGTTGCCATATCCGGGATTGTGATCGCTTCACCCCTTAAGGGTTTAGGCTAGGCTATCCAGAAGACCACCCGCATCTTGTTTCTGTTTATCGGTGCCCTCTTCAAGAACCTCTTGAAGTATTTCTTTAGCGCCGTCTTTGTCATCCATATCAATGTAAGCACGCGCCAAATCCAGTTTGGTTTCGCTTTCATCTGTACCACTTAAAAAGTCTAAATCAGCATCCAAATCAGAAAGGTCTAAATCACCACCTTCAACTTCAGCTTCTTCTGGCAATGACTCAACTTCAGCAACACTATCAAAATCAAGCAACTCAGCATCGAGCTCTTTAGACAGATTATCTAAGTCCTGCAAAGAGCTGTCATCTGCTACTGCATCTTCTTCGATCCCTAGATCCATATCTAAGGAAATCTCATCAAGCTCAGCACTCTCACCTGAATCTGTGTGCAAATCGACCTGTGTATCATCACTCAATACTGGAAGGTCTTCATCAACTAAATCAAACGACAAACCATCTGTATCATCAAGTTCA
Organism: Bermanella sp.; assembly: GCA_029938135.1. Lineage (GTDB taxonomy): Bacteria > Pseudomonadota > Gammaproteobacteria > Pseudomonadales > Oceanobacteraceae > Bermanella. Next base: position 23,373 of record JAPYOO010000007.1, read on the forward strand.
GCATCTAGAGTTAAATCAAACCCTTCATCCAAGGCAATGTCATTATCCTCAAGAACAGGTAATTCATCCGACAACTCTAAGGACAAATCATCATTCACACCTAAATCAGCGTCTAGGGTTAACGAATCTTCTGTATCAAGGGATAGATCTAATTCATTTAAGTCATCTAAAGTATTATCAAGAGAACCCGATAAACCATCGTCAAGTTCCGATAAATCCAAGTCTAAATCAGCAGCTTCGGTTTCATTAGTATTATCATCAAGCCCTAGGTCAAATTCTAAGTCATTAGATTCCAAATCATCAGTGAAATCCAAATCTATTGCGGAGCTGTCATCACTGCTAGCTTCACTTGCACTGTCTAGATCAAACGACACTTCGTCTAGAGTATCTGTTTCGAAGTCCAGACTATTTTCTGAATCTAGCTCAAGTGAATCCAACGATTCAGCAGTGGATGGCCCATCATCCAGACCCAATCCATCAAGGTCGAAGTTCAAATCTCCGTCATCTAAATCACTGGCATTAAAGTCAAGATCGCCAACATCTGAATCATTTGAAATTTCTAGGTCAAGTTCTCCGCCCATATCAAGCGCATGATCATCTTGGGAGCCATTATCGTCTCCCATTTCTTCACGGAACTGACTGGCTTTTTCTTGATCAGCAACAGACCCTTGCGCTACAACATAATCATAATGGGAAGCAATGGAACCCTGATCACCCATGGCCACCAGCACTTCCATCAACTTAATTCGTAAGTCCATTCGAGCCGGCTGGCTCTGTAATGTCTTCTCAAGTAAACCGCGAGCTTGGTCAAAACGATCGTAGGCAATGTAAATTTCGACTTCACCCAAAACATCAGTACTCTCTTGACTATCATCTAGAGCATCGGGCAGACCTGTCTCTGGCTCACCAAAGTCATCAACTCGGGTCACTAGGTCGTCGTCCGATAAGTCTTCTGCGCCACTAATTTCTAGGTCAGAAAATTCATCATCAAAATCCGCACCCAACTGGTCATCTGAGCCATCCAAAGGGTCTAAGCCTTCAAAATTAGACATGTCAGCCACTGACTCTTCGGCCTGCTTTTCTTTTCTCTTGCGAACAAAGTTCACACCAAATAGAGCCAGAAACAACGCACCTAATACACCACCCATTATAGGTGGGTTTTCCATGGCGAAAGCCATTGCATCAAATGGCTCGTCTTCCACCACTTCAGGCAGCGGAGTAAATTTAGGCTTTGGCTTTTTAACCGCTTCAGGCTTCATTACTTCAGAGGCTGCTTGATCCCCTGACATCTCACTTGGAATTGCTTTTTCGTTAGATGAGAAGTTTAAATCGGCTTTTGCATTATCGTTAGCCATTGCGGCAGCAGCGAGTTTATCCAATTCTGCTTGACGAGAATCCACACCTTGTTCATCGCCCGATTTAGCAAAACCGGCCTGAAGTGCCACCATTTGCTCATCTTTAAGGCTAATGATGCGCTGCAGAGTTTTGATCTGATCTTCAAGTAAATCTAAACGAGCATTTAGCTCTAAACTATCTCGCTTTGATTTATCCAAATCTTCAAGGGCAAGAGACAGTTCATTATCTAACTTAGACTGGTCTCCGGCAGCTTGAGCCATCACCTCGCCACTCGCACCTCGTTCGCTATCGGTGGTGGCTGCACCACCGGCTAACAATTTAAGCTCAGCACCACTAAGCTCATCATCACGTTCAATGGCCTGAGACTTACTAGTGGCATCTAACTGGGCTTTTTGAGTTGATAAGAACTGGTTTTGAATGGCCACTTCAGATACAGATTCTTTAAAATTGCGAGCTCGTATCTGTTCTTCATCAGGAACACGCAGTACCTGATTTTTCTTTAAGCGGTTAATGTTCCCACCAATAAAGGCATCTGGATTTAAATCTTGAATGGCTAACATGGTTTGCTGAGGTGAAACACTGCGATTAGGACGTGTACGTAGAGCCACTTCCCACAACGTGTCATCAGAGCGCACGGCATAGGTTTCAGGTAAAGGTGCAGTTTCTACTTCTACAGATTCGGACACGACCTCTTCAGTAAGCGTGTCATCTTGCACTGACTCATCACTAAGTAACTCATCTTCAACAGACTCGTCCTCTACATCGGCAAGATCAGAGATATCACTTTCATCGGACTCATCTTCTACATCTTCAAGATCAGAGATATCACTTTCTTCAGTAACTTGCTCTTCACTTTCATCTAGGTACTCAGAATCATCATCCACTGCATCTGGAATATCTGCTAGATCGTCGATGCCACCGGTACCCGGCAACATAGCACCACCGGCTTCCACGTCAGAATCTTGAGTAAACTCGTCCTCAAACTCATCTTCCACCACAGGGGCAGATACAGATTGAGCTTCATCTTCTGAGAAGACTGGAGGATCAAGCAATAAGGTGTATTCACGCAGTAAACGACCATTAGGCCAATCCACTTGCACTAAAAAATTCAGGTAGGGTTCAACAACCGGCTGATTGGTTGAAAGTTTAATATAAACATCGTCGCCCACGCGTTCAACTTCAAACTTTACGTTATTCAGAAAAAATACGTGCTCTATTCCAGACTTTTGAAATTCGTCTGAGGAGGCCAAATCAGGTTTGATTTCCCAATTTTCCAATTCACCAGCTTTAATAAGCTTGATTTGTGCATCTAATGGCTGGTTTAAAGCAGACTCCAGCTCAATATCGCCCATGCCTAAGGCATGAACGTAAGTAGCACTCATCATCGCCCCAGAAGCGGCAATTGCAATCGCGAGTTTTCGCAACATAGCAATGTATCCTTAATCTTATAATTGCTTCACGGGCCAACGTGGGTTTAACAACCTAACCCTGTGTTAACACTTCCATATATGAATGTGTCATTAATCGGTTAAGTATTAAGTAAAATCAAGGATTTATCAATATTTATAAGGACTTGAAGGGTATTAGGATTAGTTTTTGCTAATTAATTAGCATTAATAGCCAGAAAATGAAAAAAAAATCAGTGCAATCAAGCGATTACACTGATTTTAAGTTGGACCGCTAACTATTAAGCCAACAATATTCTCAACATACGACGCAATGGTTCTGCCGCACCCCAAAGAAGCTGGTCACCTACCGTAAAGGCAGATATATATTCAGGCCCCATATTTAACTTACGGATTCGACCAACAGGCACACTTAACGTGCCTGTAACTTTAGCCGGTGTAAGCTCCTTGATAGTGTCTTCTTTGTTATCAGGAATTACTTTCACCCAGTCATTGGCAGCCGCAAGAATACTTTCAATTTCAGCGACAGGCAGATCTTTTTTCAACTTGATCGTCATGGCCTGACTATGGCAACGCATAGCACCCACACGAACACACAAGCCATCAATAGCCATAGGGCTATCTTCGGTGCCTAATATCTTATTGGCCTCTACCTGCGCCTTCCATTCTTCACGACTTTGACCTGAGTCTAGTTGTGAATCAATGTAGGGGATCAAGCTACCCGCTAACGGCACACCAAACTGTGCGCTTGGGTAGTCTTCACTGCGAATAAAATCCGCCACTTTTTTATCTATTTCTAGAATGGCCGAGGCTGGATTATCAAGCTTGTCTTTAACTTCACTATGAACCGCACCCATTTGCGAAATAAGTTCACGCATGTGTTTCGCGCCTGATCCAGATGCTGCCTGATAGGTCATAGGCGAGATCCATTCAATCAAATCCTTCTCAAACAGGCCACCCAGCGCCATTAGCATAAGACTTACGGTGCAATTACCACCCACATAGGTCTTTATACCATTCGCGATGCCGTCTTTGATCACGCCCTGATTTACTGGATCCAGTACAATTATTGCGCTTTCATCCATACGCAATGTTGAAGCCGCATCGATCCAATAACCCTGCCAGCCTGCGTCACGTAGCTTTTGATAAACGGCCGAGGTGTAATCGCCACCCTGACATGAAATGATGGCATCTTGCTTCTTAAGCGCATCAATATCTAACGCATCTTGCAGCAAACCCGCATCTTTACCTGCCAGCATGGGAGCCGGCAAACCTTTTTGAGAGGTGGTAAAAAAAGTAGGATTGATAAGCTCAAAATCCCCTTCCTGCTGCATGCGCTCCATCAATACAGAGCCCACCATACCGCGCCAGCCTACAAGGCCGACATTCATATTAGCATTCATATTTCCACCCATTACACAGCCTCTTGCAAAGCCGCTACAACCGCTTCACCCATTTGTGAGGTACTTACCTTTGTCATGCCTTCGCTGAAAATATCACCGGTACGCAGACCACTGTCCAACACATCGCTTACCGCTTTTTCAATCGCTAAGGCAGCTGTTGTTTCATTAAGGCTATAACGCAACATCATGGCCACAGACAAAATTGTTGCTAATGGATTAGCAATACCTTGCCCAGCGATATCCGGTGCACTGCCGTGACACGGCTCGTACATACCCTTGTTATTCGTATCCAAAGAGGCTGAAGGCAACATGCCAATAGAGCCTGTTAACATAGCCGCTGTATCAGACAAAATATCACCAAACATGTTACCGGTAACGACTACATCGAACTGCTTAGGCGCACGTACCAGCTGCATGGCGGCGTTATCCACATACATGTGAGACAATTCAACCTCTGGATAATCTTTAGCGACTTCCTCCATGATCTCACGCCATAAAACCGTTACTTCCAATACGTTGGCTTTATCTATGCTGCACAATTTTTTGCCGCGTTTCATGGCTGACTCAAAGGCCACTTTAGCAATACGACGAATTTCAGTCTCGTTGTATACATACGTGTTGTAGCCTTCGCGCTCGCCATTTTCTAATGTGCGAATACCGCGAGGTTTACCAAAATAAATGCCGCCAGTAAGTTCACGTACAATAAGAATATCCAAACCCGATACTACTTCAGGCTTTAAGGTAGAAGCATCCGCCAGCTGTGGGTACAAAATGGCAGGGCGAAAGTTGGCAAACAACTCAAGACCAGAACGCAGACCCAACAAGCCTTTTTCTGGACGCATCTCTCTGTCTTCAAGTTGATCCCATTTAGGGCCTCCAACTGCTCCCAATAAAATAGCGTCGCAAGCACGGGCCTTATCCATGGTTACTTCTGGTAGCGGAGAGCCGAACTCGTCATATGCCGCGCCGCCCACTAGTGCGTTATCAATAACCACATCAAGATTAAATTTTTTCGTTGCCGCTGTAAGCACGTTTACCGCTTCAGTTACAATTTCTGGACCGATGCCATCGCCTGGCAATACTAGAATTTTTTTAGTCATGTTTAATACCAACTTAAATAACAGTTTCAATAAATACGTTTCAATACGCAGCTAATTATGCGCGAAACAACCACGGAGCTTGTTGCTTACGTTGCTCTTCATAGCTTTTAATGGCGCCTTCGTCTTGCAAAGTTAAACCAATATCATCCAAGCCATTCAACAAACAATGTTTACGAAAGGCATCCACTTCAAATGCGATTTCAGACCCGTCACTCTTAATAATTTTTTGATTCTCAAGATCTACGGTTAACTCTAACCCTTCAACAGCCGCCACATCTTTAAACAAATCATCAACAATGGCTTCAGACAAAACAATAGGCAATAGTGCATTTTTGAAGCAGTTATTAAAAAAGATATCGGCAAAGCTGGGTGCAATCACCACACGAAAACCAAAGTCCTCTAAGGCCCAAGGTGCATGTTCACGAGATGAGCCACAACCGAAGTTTTCTCGAGCCAACAATACAGATGACTTATTGTATGGTGCGCGGTTTAAAATAAAGTCTTTATTCAACGGACGAGCTGAGTTATCGGCATCCGGCAAACCTAAATCGGTATAACGTAATTCATCAAACAAGTTTGGGCCGAAGCCGCTGCGTTTAATGGATTTTAAAAACTGCTTAGGGATGATCATATCGGTATCGATATTGGCTCGATCCATTGGAGCCACGATTCCCTTATGGGTAGTAAATGCTTTCATTATTTAGCGCCTCCTTCTAAGTTAAAATGACGTACATCCACAAAATGACCGGCAATCGCGGCAGCAGCAGCCATAGCTGGGCTTACCAAATGCGTTCGGCCACCGTAACCCTGACGACCTTCAAAATTACGGTTTGAAGTAGATGCACAATGCTCACCACTGCCTAACTTATCGGCATTCATGGCTAAACACATTGAGCAGCCAGGCTCACGCCATTCAAATCCAGCATCGGTAAAGATAGTATGCAAACCTTCAGCTTCAGCTTGTGCTTTAACCAAACCCGAACCCGGAACAACCAATGCCTGCTTCAAGGTGTTAGCAACCTTGCCGCCTTTAGCCACTGCGGCTGCGGCACGTAAGTCTTCAATACGACTGTTGGTACATGAACCTATAAATACTCGGTCTAATTGAATGTCGGTAATGGCTTCACCACCTTCAAACCCCATGTATTTATGGGCACGTTGAATGGCTTCTTTATGCTCATCAGTAACGCCATCTTCAACTTTAGGCACAAAACCATCGATGGTGGTTACCATCTCTGGTGAAGTACCCCATGTCACCTGCGGAATAATGTCGGCAGCATTCACTTCAACAACTTTATCAAACACAGCATCGTCATCAGACACTAAATTTGCCCAATTACTGACTGCGCCTTCCCACTGATCTTGCGTAGGTGCAAAAGGACGACCTTGTACGTAGTCCTGAGTAATACGGTCAAACGCCACCATGCCCACACGAGCACCGGCTTCAATTGCCATGTTACACATGGTCATACGGCCTTCCATACTCATGCTGCGAATAGCGCTGCCACCAAACTCCATGGCGTAACCGTTACCACCAGCCGTGCCGATTACACCAATCACGTGCAATACCACATCTTTACCGGTAATGGCCTGACCCAACTCGCCTTCAACTTTAATCAGTAAATTTTTCATTTTGCGCTGAATCAAACACTGAGTAGCCATTACATGCTCTACTTCAGAGGTACCAATTCCGTGTGCTAATGCGGCAAATGCACCATGAGTGGCAGTGTGAGAATCACCACACACCACGGTCATTCCCGGTAATGTAGCGCCCTGCTCTGGGCCTACTACATGCACAATGCCTTGGCGCACATCGTTCATTTTAAATTCTTCAACACCAAACTCATCACAGTTGTCGTCAAGGGTTTGCACTTGAATTCTAGAAACTGGATCTTCTATGCCTTCAATACCCGCTTGGCGCTCTGTTAACGTGGTCGGTACGTTATGATCTGGTGTGGCAAGGTTAGCCGGCACAGACCAAAGCTTACGGCCCGCTAAACGCAACCCTTCAAACGCTTGAGGGGACGTTACTTCATGAAGCAACTGGCGATCGATATAAATTAATGCCGTGCCATCTTCACGCTCTTTAACCACGTGTTGGGCCCACAACTTATCGTAAAGGGTAAAACCTGCCATTTGAATTCTCTCTTTTTTATACTGCTCCCCCTCTTAGCGGGAGGACGCCGTTAATCTATTAACTTGACACCAGTTTATCTAAGGGTTATCAATAAAACAAATTCATATTTCTTATCTATTGAATTCCATATAGGAATAGAAAAACCCCATGGACATGCAATCTTTACACGCCTTCATTTGTGTCGCCGAAACGCAGTCATTCTCCTTGGCGGCGCAGCGACTACACCTTACCCAACCCGCTGTAAGCAAGCGCATTGCTCAACTTGAAGCCAGCCTCAACAGCCAACTGTTCGATCGGCTTCCCAGAAAAGCCATACTCACCCCCCATGGCGAGGCACTATTGCCCAAGGCACGCCACATCATCAACGAGTTAATGGAAATCAAAACAGAACTGGCCAGCCTTAATGGAGATATTAGCGGCACATTACGTATTGGCACTAGCCACCATATTGGACTTCACCACTTACCCCACTTTTTGCGATTATTTCACAACACCTACCCACAGGTTACGCTGGCTATACAGTTTCTGGGTTCTGAAGCGGCTTGTGAGGCACTGGCACAAGGGGAGCTGGACATTGCATTTGCTACACTACCCTTAGATGAACACCCCAAGCTCTCAATGCAGGCCGTTTGGCGTGACCCGCTAAAATTTGTCTGCGCCCACACCCACGCACTGAGCAAACTTAAAAAGCCGACCCTTGAAGACCTGGGTAAATTTGAAGCCATATTGCCTGAAACTGATACCGTTACATTTGAGATTATTGAAAGTGCCTTCAAAAGAGAGAAAGTATCCTTAGATAGAGCACTGCCTAGTCGCTACCGAGAAACTATCAGCAAGATGTCCAGCTATATGGAGACCATTAAAATGATGGCCAGTGTTGGGCTTGGATGGGCCGTACTCCCTGAACACATGGCAAATGACGCTGACTTGCTCACACTCAATGCCGGTCCAAAGCTGCTATACCGCGAGCTAGGCGTTCTGCAGCGTAAAGGCAAAACCCTTAGTACGGCTGGGCAGGCCTTCTTAGCCATACTTCCGCAGCAATAGATTCTGACAAAGCAAAGAGAGCGAACAAATAAAACCATAAATTTCAGGGCAAATTCAGTGTTTTTGGCAAGAAGGGTCTAGACTATTATTAGCCGTTTATTTAAGCCCGAACAGGAGCAAGCCGTGTTAGCCATTAAAAACATCTTGTTATTACTAGACAAGGAGCTAAATAACCAAAATGCCCTGCAGCGCGCTATGCAAATCTGCAAAGAACAAGAAGCCAATTTATTTGTCAGTAGCTACACCTACAACCATGCCTGTGAAGAGGGGTCTTTAAGCGACCTGGAGCTGCGTCATGACTTAAAAGCGTTACTGCTGGAGCAAACCCAACAATGGGCCGAAGCGTTACTAAAGGAATTTTATTTACCCAAGGATACCCCTCTTTCCATTTGCTGGCGCAAACATGCCTATCAGGCGGTTATGGATAATAGCGAGGAGCTAAGCTTTGATTTGGTCATTAAGTCTTCGGCCAAACATCACGGCATCGTTAACAGAGTACTGCATCATCAAGACTGGAACTTATTAAAATTTTGCCCAGCCCCGTTATTACTGGTGAAAGAGAAACTTGCATGGGAGTCTCGAAATATAGTGGTGGCCGTAGATGCCACCTCCCTAGATGATGCTCATTCCGTTATTAATGAACACATTTTCGAATTTTCCGAACTCATTAATAGAAACAACAATTACCAGGTACATCTAGCTAACAGCTACCCCATGATGAGCCTAACCCTGGCCAGCTTACCCGATACCCCAATCCCTGAAGACTTGCAGCAGTATGTGGTTAATCAACATCAAGACGCCTGCGAGGCCATTGCCAACAGATACAACATTCCCGCACAAAACATGCACATTCGTGAAGGCGAACCCGATGAAGTTATCACTCATACAGCTGAAGAATTAGATGCTGACGTGATTCTGGTGGGCATGATCAGTCAAGGGGATGTGCAAAGCATTATACTGGGCAGCACCGTTGAGCAAGTTTTAGATTCGACCATCTGCGATGTTTTGGCCATTAAACTTCAAGATGGCGTGCGCAATTTAAGTGAAGAGGAAGACGGAATTAAGCAGGCATAAATTAACTATTACACCTGCGAACCATAGCCAATAAAAGCTAATAGAAACGAGCTATATAAAAGCCTAATTGGTCACTATTGGTTTTATTCCCAAACTGATCTTCAAATTCCAGCCAACTGGCCTGCACTCCTAGGGATACACCCATCGCCCCTCTTATCTCAAGCACTAACTTAGGACCCCAATTATTTTTATATTCAGTAGTACTTCCATCGTAATGGTAGGAAAGCCCTGAATTAAAAGTAATACCAAAACCCAAGCTGCTCACCTGATTCGACTCCACCCACAACAAATCACCTGTAAAACCTTGCTGTCGATGGCCCTTACCTGAGCTGTCCGTTACCGAATAATAACTTGCCCCCACAGAACTTCTTACCGAAGCACCAGGACGCCCCGGAATGCCAAAGGCATAACCAAACGAAAAGTTAGGCCCTCCTCCCAAGGTTAGATCGGGTAAATAATCTTTACCACTGGCTAACTTATGCGAGCCTTTTTGTAGAGAAAAACCCCAAAAAGGCCCAGACAACTTTTCAAATGGGCTGGTATGGCCAACATCAGGGGTAAGTAGCTCAACCTCCCCCAGTGCTAAATAACTGGCTGCATGACGCTTAGTAAAAGGAGATACACTATAACTCCAACTAGCCCCTTGATGCTGCTTGGTATACGACGCCTCTTGACCATACAATTTCGGCTCAGTACGAATAACAAAGGATGCTATATCGGGATTCAATTGCAATGGAACCACCGCATAGCGGCCTTCCGCGCTGATTTGGGTAAAGCGTAACTGAGGCCTTACAATGTCTATACGTTTATTATTACGATCAAATAGCTCAATTACTGGGTAAAAAAAGCCCTCCCCTTGGGTACTTTTCACTATGTAAGTACGAAGCTGAACCATCAGGGACCCATGTCCGTCTTCCAGACTATAACCCTTATAAAAGGATTTACCGCCAGACACCTCAATTACATGATCACGTAAAGAAGGACTACCCTGCATGCCCGTAGGCAACAACTCGAACTCATATTGCTCACTGACTGGCGTGACCTGCAACAACGACATCTGCCCACGGGGTGTTAATTGCGCACACCCACCCAACAGCGACAACATAAAAAGTAAGCTTATAAAACGCATTTGATACCTAAGAAAATTCAATTATTTTAATGGTGCTATGGTAAGGGATTTTTGAAACTAAGGCCATAATCCTCAACCAACAACCCCAAGCAAACTACTCTATTGATCGCCCATATAAACTAGACTTTATTTTTTCTTGGTAATCGTCTTTGTGCTCACTGAAACGGTGACCCAAGAAATCCTTTTGATCTCGCAGCAATAATGTCATACGGAACAATTCCTCCATCACATCTACAATACGATCTCTATAATCACTGTCTTTCATGGAACCATCGTCGTTAAATTCCTTCCAAGCCATGGCCACAGACGATTGATTAGGAATCGTAAACATACGCATCCAACGACCAAGTATACGCAAGCTATTTACCGCATTAAAAGATTGAGATCCGCCACTTACCTGCATAACCGCTAAGGTTCGACCTTGGGTTGGTCGCACCGCCCCAAGACTTAATGGAATCCAATCAATTTGATTTTTAATGACAGAAGTTAAGTTGCCATGCAATTCAGGGCTACACCACACCATACCTTCTGACCACAACGCCAATTCATGCAATTCTTTAACTTTCTCATGCTGATAGTTTTCACGATCAAACACCGGCAGCCCCGTGGGATCATATATTTTAACTTCAGCACCAAAAGACTGAAGAACACGAGCAGCCTCTTGCGTAGCCTTTTTACTGTAGGACTCTGCACGTAAAGAGCCGTATAACATTAAAATTCGTGGAGCATGCACGCTTTTATTGTTATCACGAAAGCTGGTTAACGTTTCTTCTACGCTGTGATCGGGCACTAAAAAATCTGACATATAACACCTAATAATTATTTCGACCCTAGAGTCATTTAAGCCTTCAAAATAGCTCGAACCACTATTTCGACTTTATTGGAAATATACTCTCAATAAAAAGCCCTTCAATCAAGGGCTTTTTATTGGCCAGCTAATAACAACGCACTATCGCAGCAAGTTTACAGGCGCTATGCCGTTTTCAGCCTCGAATCGACCCATTACCATAGCCAAATGAGACTGCCATTTATGATACTGAAACTGCAATAACTGAAGTAATTCATCGACATATGTCGCCATATCCTCAATACACATGGCTTTACTATCGGCTGGCAACTCACCCAACTTAACATCCAGGTAAGCCAATATATGGATTTTCTTGCGAGACAAGCCCACCTGAATCGGCCGACCCTTTAAAACCTGCCTTAATTGCTGAACCGCCGCCCACACCACTTGTTTTTCATTGGCGCCCGCTTGCAATACACGGCCGTTCACACCTTCAGCCATACCATTAACAATTAGGTTAAGCGGCATAAATGCCTCTTGCAATGACGCAACTGAATCACGAACTTGACTGTACAATTCAAGATTATGAAATGCAGAGCTCACCTCACTGCGCACCTTCATATCCAAATAGTTCATGGTGTCATGAGCACGCTGATAAAAAACCTGATCCATAACCTCCATATGATGCAATATCTGCTCATACTGTAAACGCATATGTTTTAAATAAGCACTTGCATCTTTACGCGAGACAATCTCACCCTTTAAATACTTAGCAACGGGTAACTTTGACACCATCAATCGCTCAACCACATACGATTTACTGATTCGCTTTTGAAGATTAATCGCCGCAGCTTGTTGTTTACGATCCTCCACACGATAGCGGCGCACATAATCAATACTGGTTTGAATATCAAACCGTGCTACATCACGCTCTTCAGAGGGCTCAAATTTAATAATTCGATTATCTACTCGCCCATCAAAATAACGCTTCGCAAGCACCCTTAATTTTTCTTGGCGAAGTTTTAATTGACGTATTTTTTCTGATGACAATAAGCAGCTTTTAGACTGAATAATTCCAGAAGCATTGTAGTCAAGCAACGTTAACTCTTGGCTAATTTTTTTAGGTTGCTCAATAAGCAAGGCTGCGGACACTTGAGCCGTTAATTTCCCGGCTTTATTAAGTGCCTTAGATTGGGCTAAACGGGCTCTATCGTTAGGACAAAAACGCGTTACTTCCTTTTTATAATTCTCTTGCAGGGCGAGCGCTTGAGCAGCCGTTATTTTTTTGGACTCCAGCGCAATCGCCAATGCATAGTCATCCAATAAAAATCCTTCTTTCCACGCCCAATCATTTTGCTTTGACACAGCATTCTGTGCATTTTGAATAACACGAATTTGCTGAATCATCTCGGAGAAATTTTTTGAGCCGACCACCGAAATAGCCATGGCATCGGTTTCTAACTCTATTTCACGACACTTCCAAGATGTTAGATTTCTGTGAACCTTAAATAGACACGCAAAAATACTTTGCTGTACTAAGTGCACACGCTGCCAAACCCATAACTCCAAGTACTCGTAAGACGATATATTTTCTTTTTGCATGCGTTTAAGCAACGCTAAATGACGTTTATCTTGTCCAGAAGCCCTTAAATACAACCATTCACTGACGTGATGCATTAGGTAAAAAGCCACTTTTTGCTGCTTAACACGGAAATGGGACAACTCATGAGCTAACATTGCGGTGAGCTGATTAAGCGTTAAAGACATAAGCAATGGAGCACCAATGATGATTTTATACTCATCACGATAAATACTATTGACCCCAGCAAAAGCATCTACACGCAAAGCCGTTTCATTGTTTATTTCAATGCGCTTAGGTGGCCTTACATTAAGGTGGCGGCTAAGCTGGGTAACCAAAGACATGAGCGCGGGCGCCTCATGATCCTGTAAAATTCGGCCATGAAAGGAGCGAAAACCACCAAATAAAGGAGACAACAACAACCACAACAACCCCGTTGTTAACACTGCAGGACACGCCCACAATGTGGCATCAAAATATTGACCACTTAAAATATGGCCTATCATCGGCTCACTAAACAACATAATCGCCAATGAAAAAATGACCAACACACTGCTAATGTACAACATGGGTATGCACAGACTGACGGCCTCCACGTAAAATAACTGCAAAGACTGCTTAAGACTGCTTCTTTTTAGCGGCACTTGCCCCTTAAAGGCTTGCTTGAAGTATTTATCGAGTTTTAGGCTATTAGCACTTGGAATATACTGAGGCTTACGGAAACGGGGTTGCACCAGTAACTTATTGGTGGATTTCCAATCAATTTCTGTATCGTTAGCAGCCACCGGACTAACCGCGCGTAACGGGCCAGTCAGGTGCCGTTTTGCTGCAAAATTTGCAAACATTAGGCCCACCCGTCAAATATGTAACTATATTGTATCAAAAATAGGCAGTTTTAAGATGTGCATTGCGTCCACTTTTGGTACAAAATTGACGATTTATGTCACCTTTTACACTTATTATTATAACTTTACGATTAGAGCCACTAAATTGGCAGAGTTGTACGATCCAATACTTTACGCATGACAAAGCTAGAATGCACCCCCGACACCCCTTCAATACGCGTAAGTTTACCCAATAAGAATTCCTGAAAAGCACTCATATCCTTTACCACAACCTTAAGGACATAATCGGCACTTTGCCCAGTAATCAAATAGCACTCTAAAACCTCTTCATAGGCAGACACAGCCGCCTCAAAGGCTTCAAAGCGCTCTGGTGTGTGGCGATCCATACTAATGGAAATCATAACAATCATATCCAGACCCAATTTTTTAGGGTCCAGAAGCGCAACAGTTTTCAAGATAAACCCCGCATCCTGTAAGGTTTTGACTCTTCTTGAACAAGGACTAGGAGAAAGGTCGACTTTTTCCGCCAGTTCTAGATTAGAAATAGCGCCATTCTCTTGCAGTTGAAATAAGATACGCCTATCGGTTCTATCTAACTCATGCATCACTCACACTCCCCAACAAAATTTCATTAATCGACATATTTAACCCCAGATTACCACATCTAAAGTGAATCATTGCGCAAAAACATCAAAATGACAGCATTTTTGCAATCTCTCACCGCCCTTTATCCCCTATAATAATCTCACTTGGACATTTACCTTCACGCCAAAAGCCACAGGGTAAATCGCCCCGCCACAAGCGGGCCATCCAAGTACTTTTTTTAAATTACCCAATTAAAGCGCAGAGACCTTATGTTTAACCACGCTCAATACCAAGCATCGCCAGCCGTTACCTTGACCAATCGCCAATGGCCTAACAACGCTGTAACACATGCCCCTATTTGGTGCGCTGTCGATTTACGAGATGGCAATCAGGCTTTAATAGAGCCCATGAGCGTAGGCCAAAAACAAACCATGTGGCAGCTACTTATTGACATGGGGTTCAAGCACATTGAAGTGGGGTTTCCTAGCGCATCACAGCCAGACTATGACTTTGTACGCTGGTTAATCGATGAAGATCAAATACCAAAAGATGTCAGTATTCAGGTATTGGTGCAGGCACGAGACAGCTTAATCGAACGCACGTTTGAAGCACTTATAGGCGCCAAACAAGCCATCGTACACGTTTACAATTCTACCTCTCCTACCCAGCGGAAAAAGGTATTTAATTTAGACAAACAAGGCATAACAAATATTGCAGTGAATGGTGCAAAAAAGGTACTTGATGAATCAAAAAAATTTCCAGCCACTCGCTGGTCTTTTGAATACAGCCCCGAGAGCTTTTCAAATACAGAGGTAGATTTCGCCGTCGATATTTGTAATGCCGTTATAGATGTATGGCAGCCCACAAACCAGCATAAAGCCATTATAAATTTGCCCGCGACCGTTGAAAGTTCCATGCCTAATGTATTTGCCGATCAAGTTGAAAGTTTTTGTCGAGGCATTAACAACCGACAAAACGTCATCATTAGCATACATACCCATAATGATCGTGGCTGCGCGGTGGCCGCTGCTGAAATGGCTCTTTTAGCAGGTGCTGACCGCATTGAGGGCACATTAATGGGCAATGGTGAACGCACAGGCAACATGGATATTATTACTATGGCGATGAATCTATACAGTCAGGGTATCGACCCAGAATTAGACATTAGCAATGCTGCTCGCATCACCAGTACCGTAGAGCAATGCACTCAAATCCCCACTCATCCTCGTCACCCTTGGATGGGTGAATTGGTCTACACCGCTTTTAGCGGCAGCCACCAAGACGCCATTAAAAAGTGCTTAGCCGTGCAAGAGACCGATCAACATTGGGACGTGGCATATTTACCGATCAACCCACAAGACTTAGGTCGCGACTACCAGAGCGTTATTCGCATCAACAGCCAAAGCGGTAAGGGAGGCGTTGCCTATATATTGGAAAATGAGTTTGGTATTACCTTGCCTAGGTGGGGTCAAATTGAATTAAGCCAGGCCGTGCAACGCTTCAGTGAAAAACATAAACGAGAAGTATCGGCACAAGATATATTAAACATTTTTGAAGGCCATTTTATTTACACCCAACAGCCTTACGCTCTTGGCAACTATCAGTTAACCGCTAATAAACACGCTAAAAATGAAAGTGAAGAACACATAAATCTACAACTTAATGGTCAAGATCACTCACTAGATATTCACGGGCACGGTGAAGGTACTATAACTGCATTTTGTGATGCCCTTAGTCAGAAATTTTCAGTGACACTGGACATTATTCAATATGACCAAATCACCCAAGGCAGACATACCAGCGCCCAAGCTATGACATTTGTTCACATGAAAATTAATAACCAAAAATACCTCGGAGTGGCTGTACAACAAGACAGTGTTGGCGCCAGTCTAGGGGCAATTTTAAGTGGATTAAATCAGTTTCTTTTGAAGCGGATTAATATTAGCTAGCCTCAATTTGTAGCACCCCTTAATCAGTATTAATGCCCGTGACCCTTTGGTATTAATACTGACCAACCCCTCCCCCCACACCTACAAAATTTTTCCGGCACCACGTTAAATGAACTAGGCCAACCTGCAACCAAGCGCTTGCTAGGCCTCTGTTTTTTAGGCAGAATCAAGCCTACGATCTTGAGTGGCCACGTGGCATTACCATCCACCACTGCCCCTCTTAATTTTTATGACTCACCCTACAACCAGTACCACTGATTTAAGGAGCAATTGATAATGGCGAACTTGAAAGGTAAAACGATCTTCATCACCGGCGCAAGCCGAGGCATAGGCCGTGAAATCGCCCTTAAATGTGCAAAAGACGGCGCCAATATTATAATTGCCGCTAAATCTGATGAGCCCCACCCTAAACTTCCAGGCACGATTCATTCAGTGGCTCAGGAAGTTATTGAAGCGGGCGGCCAGTCGTTGGCCATTAAAGTTGATGTACGAGATGAAGAAAATGTAGAAGCTGCGTTAAAACAAGCTTTTGAAACTTTTGGAGGAATAGATGCCGTCATCAATAACGCCGGCGCCATTCGCTTAACACCTGCCGCTAACACGCCCATTAAACGTTTTGATTTAATGCACCAAATAAATACTCGCGCGGTTTTGTTATGCTCACAACTGGCCCTGCCCTATCTTAAAAAATCAGAGAATGCTCATATTATCAATTTGTCGCCGCCACTTAATATGGATCTTAAGTGGCTTAAACCCTACATCCCCTACACCATCAGCAAGTACGGCATGTCCATGTTAACTTTGGGCCTGGCAGAAGAGTTTCGCCGCTTTAACATAGCCGTAAACTCTTTATGGCCACAAACCACCATCGCCACATCTGCAGTAGAATTTGAAGCCGGCGCAGCTATACTGCCGGTATCGCGCACACCCGCCATTATGGCTGACGCGGCTTATGCCATTCTAACCAGTGACAGCAAAGAAAATAGCGGGCAACTATTATTAGATGAAGACGTATTGCGAAAGCAAGGTGTGACCGATTTTATTGCCTATCAAAACGATCCCGAGTGTAAAAAACTTTACACTGATTTATTTGTAGATTAATTCCATTGCCGCCGTATTGCTTGGGCTCTTTTTATAAAAAGAACCCAAGCAAGGCTAACTAGGAAATTTCACAAACCCTTTAAGGTGAGACGCTTTATAGGCTAAGCAAAGCGCTAAGACAACCAACAATAGAGCAACAAAATACAATCCACTCGGTACACTAACACCCTGCGCTACAGCGCCGGCAAACACTCCCGCCATGGCCGACACCACCTGACTGATAACAGTATAAATACTCATTACCCGCCCCCTGATATGCTCTGGAGTAAATGCCTGCAATGCTGCCACAATAAAACTAATGGTAATACCAGCCAGTGTGGTTCCCACCACCAACACCATGCAACTTAACCACAAAGACGAGATCGCCCCCAATAATGCAAGACTCAACCCGCATAAAACCAGCATTAGCAATATTGAGCGCCCTATGGGTAGATACTTTTTTAACACCATAGCCAATAAGCCACCAATAATTAAGGATAAGGCAATCAGACCTAAATACTGGCCTTTTTGAACGGTATCCAAACCCAATTGTCGCTCGGCAATTTGCGGCAATACCACCTGCATCGGCCCCATCATTAGGTAACCTACGATGGCGGCAAATAACAACTGAGGAATCACGGGAAGTGCTTTTAATTCAGAAAAACACGCCTGCCATTCTTGCTTTAAGTTTTGATGTACTAGACGTTTATGTTTATTAGGTGCACTCATTAAAAGTAAACTAGATAATACAAACAACGCAATACATGTCTTCGCCACTCCGGGCCAACCTACAAACTCTAAAATCTGCGTCAATAAGACAGGGGCTAAACCAAAACCCAACATAATGAGCAAATTCAATACAATCATAGCCTGAGGCAATTTTTCTTGCGGCACATACTGAGCCATAGATGCTAATCGCGCGGGTGCCACGAATGACCAAGCAATTCCAATGAAAAAACTAGAGATTAAAAAATATAGCATTGAATAAACAGGCTCATACAACATAACCAAGCACATACCCACCGCACCCAAAATAAAAGAATTTTGCGACACTAACAAAACCTTTTTAGCGCTGTACCTGTCTATATAGGAGCCAGCTAACCATCCAAATATAATGGGAGGACCAAAACATAAACTGTACGCCACACCCGCTAACAAGGACGAATCAAACACCTGTAAGCTGTACATAATGGCACTGTAATTAACCATGTGCCCGGCGATAAAACCAAAAAAACAAGACAGATAAAAAAGGAATAATTTCATGATACCCATCTAAATAATCGAAATAAAAGTTAAGATATTAATCACGCGACGTAGTCTTTATTTGTTTCTTCTAAAAACGACTCAAATGCCTGCCGCGTTGTTTTACTGGGTTGATGCTTAAAATCACGCTTAATTTTATCATTATCCAACACCGGCCTAAATTCTATAAACTTAACTTGTTCAGCACCATACTGTGACAACTTCAACGGCTTCAACACCGACAACAAACCACGCAACAACCAAGAAGGCCACGCTATATACGTTTTATTAAGACGCTGGGCAATTTTTTGTAAAGACATAGTGCCGTCTCCTGCCACATTATAAACGCCCTCAATCTCCCCCATCACCGCCTCAATTAAATAAGCAACCAAATCATCCACCCAGATAATCACAAATGGAGAATCACAACCCCTGATGCCAGTAATACTTTTTTGTGCAAACATATTAGTAATGGGGTTTTTAAAATTTGGCCCCAGTACGGTGCCTGGGCGCAACACTACCTGTTTAAGTTCTGAGTGATGCTTACGATAATGCGCCATCAACTCTTCAACCTGGCGTTTATGGCTTGAGTAAAAATAATCCTCATTCCCACGAATGGGCATGTCTTCTGTTAGCCA
The DNA here is from genome assembly GCA_029938135.1 of Bermanella sp. GTDB lineage: Bacteria > Pseudomonadota > Gammaproteobacteria > Pseudomonadales > Oceanobacteraceae > Bermanella. Next base: position 42,730 of record JAPYOO010000007.1, read on the forward strand.
ATCGGCATTATCTTTCCAGTATCCGTAAGCAGCACCACTAGAGGTAAGCACCACTTTTTTAACACCAACATCAAGACAGGCTTCCATCAGGTTTTTGGTTGCCAAAACATCAATGTCATAAGCATCACTGCGCAACATGTTTGCAGGCAACTGAATAATAGACGCTAAATGCACGACTACTTGCGGGCCGACCTCTTTAACCCATTCAAAAAATTTAGGATCCCGAACATCAAAATTCTGGTGAGTATAATCGCCTTCCACCAAAGGCTTAGTTAAATCTGTAGTGAATAACGCTACATCTTCTTTGTCAGTAAAAAAAGCAACTAAACGACTGCCGATATCCCCAGCCGCTCCGGTAATTAATACGTTCATGCGCTTAGCTCCTTATTGTTCGCCGACATTTTCATACGGCAAAAAGTTGCGAACAACAAACCCGATACGATGTGCCAAGTCCCCCAAAAAGCGCTGATTAATGCCATACCATATTCACCGCCAAATTGAGTAAATACAATGGCAATGGCTAACGAGGAGTTTTGCATGCCCACCTCAAGTGTAACCGCCTTTTTATCCGCCAACTTCAAGCCTGCTATAGACGAAGAAAAATACCCCAACGATAACGCTAAGGCGTTGTGAGCCAATACCACCACAAACAATAACCAAAAATTATTTAAAAAGTGATCTAGGTTTTTAATTACCGCCACCAATATAAATACGATCAACGCCACTAAACTTAAATATTTAAGAACTTTATGAAGCTTTAAGGCAAGGCGGGGTAAATACTGCTGAATGAAAAAACCTAATAACAACGGAGCGGCCAGTACCATTAACAATGACTTTAAAATATCAAAACCATTAACATTAATATCTAATAGCAATTGATTCGCCACCGGATTTAAACTTGCCCAAAACATAAAGTTAACGGGTAACATCACCACGGCAATCGTGCTTGAAATAGCCGTTATAGAAATAGATAAAGCGGTATTACCACCCGATAAATGAGTAATAAAATTAGACAGTGCGCCCCCTGGACAGGCTGCCACTAAGATCATGCCTAGCTCTATTCCGGCAGGCAGGTCTATCAACAGTGTTAAGGCACAGGTAAAGGCGGGTAATAACATGAATTGCACAAACAACCCAATAGATGGGGCTTTTAAGGACTTAAATACCGCTAAAAAATCCTTAGGGCGAATATCTAACGCCAGACCCAGCACCATCATAGCAAGCGTTAAATTAAGAACCCATTGTTGGCCGGCATCGTAATGTATTTCAGGCATAGCAACCCTCTTATTCTTATTTCTATGTAATTATCCGCACTTTACCCCATCCAATTGAATGAGTACTGACCATTTAAGTCAGGCCAATGGCATGCGGAGTCAATTTCTTAAAAGTGATCAGCTTTTACCCAACACCTCCAACCTATAGCGCCGGGGCGTTGTATTGGTCCATCGTTTAAATGCCCGCTGAAATGCACTCTGCTCTGAAAACCCCAGACGCTCACTGACATACAACACCGAATTAGAGGTTTGACGCAAATAGGTTAACGCCAACTCTTTGCGAATAGCATCTAAGACTTGAGAGTAACTGGTGCCATATTCACTTAATTTTCTTTGAGCGCTGCGCACACTTAAATTTAAGTAACCAGCGACTTCATCAAGGTCAGGCACATGGTCAGGTAAATTTTTAATAACATAATCCTTTATGACCTCCATGGGCGAGGTGAAAGACTGCTGAGTCAATAACGAGACTGCATGCTCAACCAGCACCTTGTTAAGCTCAACATCCGACTTCCTTAAAGGCCATTGCAGAATAGCGTTATCCATCACCAGCGCATTATGCTCTGCATTGAAGTGTACTGGGCACTCAAAATACCGAGCATAAACCTCATTTTCAGCTTTTGGGCCGTGTGTAAAATAAACAGCACTGGGAGAACAATCGGCTTGATTAGTAAGAGCCCTAGCTGAGGCTAGTAGGCCTGTAATGATATTTTCACTCATGTGGTGACTGCAATTATAGGCAGGAACCCATTGAATAGTGGTGAGCTGACCATGATTCACCTGCAACGGCGCTCCCATGTTGCCTGACAAAGACTGGAATCTGTATTGGGCCGCAATGGCGGCTCCAATACTGCTTGAAGTCAACGCAATTAAGCCTAATAACCCCCAGCACTCAGGCTCATAACGCTGCCCCTGTAAAAAACCCAACAAGGGCTCATCCAGTAAACCTGCCGCCAATTCGTAGATACTTTCATGGCTACGCACATCGATTAATAGTCTACCGTCATTTAATTGAGCTTCTGTTAACCCCACCTCTTGCAACAACACCTCGCGCTCAAGCCCGCGACGCTCGGCAAAATTCACCAGTGAGCGAACTGCATGGGCTGCTATCTTTGGATTTAAATAGGTAGATGATTGATTCATGATGCTATTAAAGCAAATTGTCGTACACAGTCAATTTTCAAAACGGCCAATAGATAAGGGAAAAGTAAGAATAAAACAATGAACAGGTTTTTATAATTATGTGCCGTGCGGTTTACCCATTGAGACCTCCACTAAAACAGCTCGATCTCATCAACGTCTCCAGGGGGCCTTCTGGAGTTTTCTTCTGCCAATACTAGATCCTTTAACTCCACTAACTCTTGGTCATTCAAAGCACGTATATCTAAATTCTGAAATGTACGCCTTAATGCCTCGTTTGCGATAAAACACTGCTGATGCGCCACACCAATACCGGCAATACTCATTCCATTAGCACCATGCACAGGCTTATTGCAGAAAATGCACTTCATAGAGGCCCTCCATTCCCTTGCCAAGCATCTAATAAGACTTCGTATTAAGGATAGCCAGAGAGTATATTTTAACCAGCATTGAGAAACGAAAACTGAACGACAGCGATAGTGAATCTAGATTTGAAATTGAATAACAGGTGTTTTTAACAAATAAAAAAGGGAGGGGTAAAACAGAAGTGTAACATGATGGTGCGGATGGAGAGACTCGAACTCTCACGTCTTGCGACACTAGAACCTAAA
>JAPYOO010000497.1 GCA_029938135.1 Bermanella sp.
TCACGCAACGGGTGAACTTGTGTTTTGCGCTCTAATCTTCTGAAGCTACTGGAAAACACTACACGATCGTGATCTTTATGAAATGGTGTACGTGAGCACGTATGCTCATCATGACTATTCACGCCAAAACGCTGAGCATTCAATAACTTCGACCACTGCATCTGCATTATTTTATCCTTATCCTTAAGCACACCAGAAAACTTACACGTAATTACCTATCTAATTAGATAACTTATCAGGCTTATCTATACTGAGAAAGTAAATGGGGTAATGGATAGACATGTTAAAGAAAATATCGGTCGAACAACTCAAGCCCGGCATGTATGTGGCCAATATCACTTCGAAAGGTATTAGCCTGCATGAGCACGAGCGCGAGGGTCGCATTAAAGACCAAAAAACCATTACTGCACTATGTAAACGGGGTGTGCGTGAGCTTTATATCGATACCACACAAGGTGATGACAGCCCAGACGCGATTCCCTTAGAGGACAGTGAAAAACAGTTAGAAGCTCAAATAAAAGGCATTGTGACCCAACAAAAGCCAAAAGATAAACACACCAGCTTTGAGCAAGAGTTCGAAAAAGCCAGCAAAATGCACAACGAAGCATTGGATATGGTCAGCCATGCCATGGAGGCCGCCAAAACCGGCAATATCGTTGATTTAGACAATATAGAAAATATGGCTGAAAATTTCATGGATTCGGTGGAACGTAACCAAAACGCACTGGCTTGCCTTTCGCGCATTCGCGATAAAGACAGCTATTTAATGGAGCACAGCGTCAACGTAGCAGTATTAATGTCTATATTAGGCAAACACTTGCAACTTGAACGCACTTATTTACATCAATGTGTCACTGGCGCCCTACTACATGATATTGGCAAGGTGCTAATTCCCGACACGATATTGCACAAACCTGGCAAACTTACAGAGGATGAATTTGCCATTATGAAACGCCACGCCCCTTATAGTCGAAAAATTTTAGAGAAAAACAAAGGATTCCCACAAGTCTCCATTAATGTTGCCGGCCAGCACCATGAACGCCTAGACGGTAGAGGCTACCCTGATGGGCTGAAAGAAGATGAAATTAGCCAAGAGGCGCGCATGGCATCCGTCGTTGATATTTACGACGCCATTACGGCCGACAGGGTTTACCACAAAGGTATGCCTCCTTCGACTGCGCTAAAGCGCATGCTTGAATGGTCTGGGCCTCACCTTGATACAAAATATGTACACGCTTTTATAAAGGCCATAGGTGTTTACCCTGTGGGATCATTAGTGGAACTAGACAACGGACTGGCTGGCATTGTCGTAGAGGAAAACCCCGGCAGCATAAAACCCATTATTAAAGTGATATACAACATCAAGAAGAGCATCTACGTAAAAGTGACTACCTTGGATTTGAGCCACAAAAACTGCAACGAACGCATTACCAAAAGTTTAAACCCAGAGGACTTCGGCATTAAGGTCCAGGATTTTATTCTTTAACCCCTACCCTACCACCTGTCTGTGTAAGTCATTGTATTTACATTAAAAAAAACCAAATAAAGTATTGACCCTTAGAACGTTTCTCCCTAAGATACGCCCCGTTGTTGAGGCATTGCCTTAGCGACAAGTGTTCCTCGATAGCTCAGTTGGTAGAGCAGTAGACTGTTAATCTATTGGTCACTGGTTCGAGTCCAGTTCGAGGAGCCATTCGGAACATAGCGCAGCCTGGTAGCGCATCTGCTTTGGGAGCAGAGGGTCGGGGGTTCGAATCCCTCTGTTCCGACCATTTTTTA
>JAPYOO010000498.1 GCA_029938135.1 Bermanella sp.
TTTGCTACGTTAATAAAAGACGAAGTAGCCAACCGCGGCCAAAACAATAGTTTGACGGAGTAATCACAATTAGACGCGATAACAGAAATAACCGAGCTCGTCCAGAAAGGGCATCTATTAACGAAAATATTAAAGCTCGGGAATGCCGACTAATTAGTGCCGACGGCGAACAGTTGGGCGTAGTGTCCATGACTGAAGCCCTAGAAATTGCTCAAGCAGCCAGTCTAGATTTGGTTCAGATTTCTGATGGCGATCCAATTGTTTGTAAGATATTGGATTTCGGCCAAAAGCTTTATGAAGAAAAGAAGCAAAAAGCCGCCGCCAAGAAAAAACAGATTCAAACCCAGGTTAAGGAAATCAAATTCCGTCCTGGTACTGAAGACGGAGACTACCAGGTGAAACTTCGCAACCTGGTTAAGTTTCTAGAACATGGGGACAAGACTAAGATTACATTACGTTTTCGCGGTCGTGAGATGGCTCACCAAGAACTGGGCATGAAGCTACTGAAGCGAGTTGAGAATGATCTTTCTGAAATCGCCAATGTAGAACTACGTCCAAAGATGGAAGGTCGTCAGCTAACCATGGTGTTAGCACCCATCAAGAAAAAGTAGGTAGTTAGGTCAGTATAAAGCGTTATTCAACTTTCTGGGCGCAAGCCCAGAAGACGTAATAGCCACCTTCTACTGTTATATTAACAATGCGAATGAGATTTTATTAGCATGTCTAACAAAATTAAGAGTCATAGTGGTGCTGCAAAGCGCTTCAAAAAGACTGGTAACGGCTTCAAACACCGTCAAGCACACCGTGCTCACATCTTGACCAAAAAAAGCACCAAACGTAAGCGTCATCTACGTTCTCAGTTGCAGGTTCACGCATCTGATGTTCCGTTGATCAAGCGTATGTTACCTGGCGTTTAATTTTTAATTTGGTTTAAGAGGAGTTCTATATGGCTCGTGTAAAACGTGGTGTTGTAGCCCGTCGTCGTCATAAAAAAGTATTAAAGCAAGCTAAAGGTTATTACGGTGCACGTTCACGTGTATTCCGCGTAGCTAAGCAAGCGGTTATTAAAGCAGGTCAATATGCTTACCGTGACCGTCGCCAGAGAAAACGTCAATTCCGCGCTTTGTGGATTGCTCGTATCAACGCTGGTGCGCGTATAAACGGTTTGTCTTACAGCCGTTTCATTAACGGTTTGAAAAATGCTTTCATCGAAATCGATCGTAAAGTATTGGCTGACCTAGCTGTAAACGAGAAAGGTGCTTTCGCAGCATTAGTTGAAAAAGCTAAAGCCTCTCTTTAAGTTTAAGCGGCAAATTGCCATTTAAGCTAAACAGTTAACAAGAAACCTTAATCACTTTGTTTTTAAGGTTGTCTTGTAATAAACAGGGGAAGGGCTGAATAAGCGCTTTCCCTGTTTTTATTTGTAATGAGGATTGATTGTTATATTTTTTACATTCCAGTGAATATACCAATCAACCTTCTTTTAAAATATCGAATTTAGACGCTAAATTTGTTTAATTCGTAGAGCCTCTTTTGGAGCTGTAAAAATTGGAAAACCTACAAGAATTGGTGTCAGCTGCGCTGGCTAACGTAGAGCAGGCAGAGGGTGTGCAAGCGCTAGATCAAGTGCGCGTAGATTATCTTGGCAAAAAAGGCCAGATCACTGCATTGCTTAAAACCTTAGGTAAATTAAGTAATGAAGAGCGCCCACAAGCAGGTGCTAAAATTAACGAAGCCAAGCAGCAAGTTGAAACGGCTATTTCTGCGAAAAAA
>JAPYOO010000123.1 GCA_029938135.1 Bermanella sp.
CTAAATAACAACATTACAGCGGCAAAGCCAATTAAAACGCCCAGAATATCCATTAACATGGTTTGTCCTTAAATCTTGGGAGGGGGGAGTTGGCTAGTATGCCAGTTAAAACCAAAAGGGCGAATGTTTTAGGCTTAATATCGATCGCCATGGTTGAGGCACTGCAGTATTCATAATGGTTTGAGTTAGTTGATTAGGTTAATATGCGGAAAAATATTTTCACCTGTCTTTGAAATGGATTTCTTGATGCCGCGCTTTATACTTCCCATTCTTTTAATAAGCTTTTTATCTGCCTGTGGTGGTGGCTCTGATAACCCCGATATTGATGGCGACGGTATCGCCAATGGCGTAGATGCCTTTCCCCGTGATGCCAAAGAAAGCATGGATACCGATGGTGACGGTGTGGGTGATAACAGTGATGCCTTTCCTGCTGACGAAACAGAAACATTAGACTCAGACCTTGATGGCGTTGGGGATAACACTGACGCCTTTCCCAACGACAAAGATGAAACCCTAGACTTGGATGGTGATGGAGTCGGCAACAATAGCGATGCTTTCCCTGATGATGAAAATGAAACGCTAGATTCAGATGGTGATGGTGTGGGGGATAATGCAGATGAATTCCCCTTTGATTTTGATAATGACGGAATACCAGACTTAACGGATATGTTTCCACAAGACCCCAATGAGTCAATTGACTCCGACGGAGATGGTGTTGGTGACAACTCTGATGCTTTTCCCAATGATAAAAATCAAACTACCGATTCTAATTGTGATGGCGTTGGCGACAACACAGACGTAGAAGCTATTCCAGATAACACGCCAGGTGCGGGAATTGGGCTGGGTGATGGGGTTGGTGATGCCTATCATGCTGGTGTGGTGAAAACCGGCTTGAATGAAGGTGAAACACTTTCCGCTAATGGGTCTACTAATGTAATGGTCCATGTGGTCGAAGAATCGTGCGACAATTTTGCATTATTAAGCCCCCAGAAAATATATTTCACGTCGACTTGTGCACAGTTGGGTTTGGCAGAGTTTATACCCGCTATGGTTATTGCAAACGGAACAGCTGCCTCTGTTTATCATGACATGGGGTGCGGAAAAGCGGATGGTGCCGCAGATAGTGTGGTGGCATATCTAGGTGTTGATGATGGTAGCGGTAATGTTATCGCCATGGCCACCGCGAGAGCCGAAATAAATGTAGCGCCGGGTCAGGTGGGGGTTATTAAATTTATGCAAGCCGTTCCATCCATTATTGCCCTGAAAGGGCTAGGCACAGAAAATACTCCTTCATCCAGTATCGTGGCGTTTCAGGTGGTTAATGAATTTGGAAATTATGTGTCTGAACGCACGGTGCATTTTGAGCTAGATTATGAATATGGCAATGCGGAACTTTCATCTGAAAGCGCTATAACAGACCAAGAAGGCAAGGTTTCTGTAGTTTTGAAGGCGGGTTATGCAACTGGCACAGTGAAGATAAAAGCCAGTATCAACATACTTGATGCAAATGGTGATCTGGATTATACGGTTACCACAATGTCTGCGCCTATTCGTATGGCAACCAGCTTAGGAACTCAAAGTAATTTTACCTTGTCCGCAGATGTGCTTAACCCGGCAGCTTGGGAATGGAATGACAGCTTAGTAAATATTACAGCCCGTTTAGGTGACCACTATCAAAATTCAGTGGTTGACGGTACGCCAGTTTATTTTCGGGCTACGGGCGGTTTAATCGAAGCATCTTGTCTGACTGAAAATGGCATCTGCAGCGTGAAATGGTATAGCAGAAATCCACGTCCTGCGGATGGTATTGTCACCATTGTGGCGCAAGCGCGAGGTCAAGGTGGATATCAGGATAGTAATGGTAACGGCTTATACGATTTAGGCGAAAGTTTTACTGCCTATGGTGAGTCCTTTGAAGATGCCAATGGCAATGGCTTGTTTGATGAGGGTACTGCTTATCAACCAGATTTAGACATTGATGACGATGGTGCCAACGATTTTAGCTGGGACGCTGCTGCGTATCAGGTAAATGTGGCTAGTTCGGGTGATTCTTCCGTTGCTACGACTTATTTCCATGAAGAAATTATCGATTCTAATCAAAACGGCATATTAGATCCGACACCCGCCAACAAGTATCAAGGGGTGAACTGTTCGGAATCAGCCGAAGCGGATGGTCACTGTGCAGAGCAAATTGATTTAGTGAAAACCCTTCGATTACAACTGTCGGCTGCTAAAGGTACTCATATTGAAGGCCCATTCTTATGGGATGCCAATCTAGACCGTTACGATACCTCCAGCGTAGCAACCTGTGTGGATGCCAGTGGCAGCGGCGGGGCTAAATCGATTGCCTGGCGTGTATCCGATTCAGTTCAACGTCGCAATCATTTGGCATTCGGTTCAAAGGTGTCGTTAGTCACCGAAGACGTTTCGATTCTCAGTGATAATGTGGGTGAAATACAAAGCATATCTCCTGTAGCGGTATTACCCGTTTGGGAGGCAGGTAATAATCTCACGGGTGATGACAAACGCTATAATTATTTAGTCAGTCGCGGGCATTTGTTTTCAGCAAAGATATTACGCCCGGAATTATTCTCTGCGATTACTGGCATGGGTACAATTGCCCTTAAAGTAGCTACTGTTGATGACACTGAGTTGTTAAGTAATACTCTAGATGTAGACCTATTAGGTGCCCGTGTGACACTGGTCTCTAACCTAGAAGGAGATGTTACCAGTATTAATCTTGAAGAAAACACACAAGACTTCACCCTGATGATTAAAAATGCCTGTGGAGCTGGCTTAGAAGCCGGCACATTAGTGATTACAACTTCTAATGGCATCATCAGTAATCCGGGGGCCAGTGGTAGTGCCGGTGATGCCGTTGTTGGTACGCCGGATGGTATAAATGATAATACTCTGAATGCAACCGTTGATAGTTCCGGCGCACCAACCGTGGTTACTTTTACCCTTTCAAAAGATAGCGAAATATCCGGCACTGTATTAAATGCTTTAAATATAAGTTTAAGTGTACCTGACCCCGAGTTCGGTTTTGATCATGTCACCAATATTGCGGATTATGCCGTTAAAGATTAAATAAATAATGGAAAGGAGCATACACAATGGATGTGGCGATACTCACCTTTGATGGTTTTAACGAAATAGATACGTTTTTAACCTTTAACATATTAAACCGAATCAAAGACTCAAAATTTAACGTTAAAATAACATCCCCTTCAAAAATGATCACCTCGATGAACGGTGTTTCCATAGAGGGGCAACGGGATATTGATTTTGCCAATAATGCTGATGTTGTCTTGTTTGGCAGTGGCGTCCATACCCGTGAAATAATCAAAGATAAAACCTTCCTTAGCCAATTAAGCCTTAATGCTGACAAGCAATTGATTGCAGGCCAGTGTTCGGGTGTATTATTCATGGCAGAGCTGGGTTTACTTAACGGGCTAGCGGTTAGTACTGATTTATCATCAAAACAGCGGCTAGAAGAGATTGGGGTAGAGGTGTTAAATCAACCTTTTACGGCAACAGGAAATATAGCGACGGCAGGAGGCTGTTTGTCCTCTCAATATATGGCGGCTTGGGTTATAGCGAATAAGCTAGGTAATGCTGCTGCGGAATACGCCATGGGGCGGGTAGCGCCAACCGGAGAACAAGAGAAAACGGTTGCCCACTGTCTTTCTGTGATTGAGGCTTTTATAAATACTTAAATGTAGGCTAACCTGTATTTATCCATTTTCATAACAGCCTTCAAATAAAGTTAAATTTTAAAAAGATAATACACCATGAAAAAAATACTGTTACTTTCAATACTGCCCTTACTAATCAGCCTGAATGCTGTAGCGGATGTGGGCCTGCCATTTGGCATAAAAATGGTCACCTTAAGTTCGGGGGAGACTAGGCACATTAAATTTAATATTCATACCGGTGAAGCCTGGTGGTCAAAAAATACATCGTGGAAAAAGATCCAAGAATCTGAAAAGTTGCCAAACTCAACTTATGAATTTAACGTGGTGAGTACCGGTAAATCTTGGCGCACACTGCGCATTGATAAACTAACGGGTCAAAGCTGGAAAAATAATAAAGGTAAATGGGTGTCTTTCGCGCAATAAACTCAATGGCTATGAGCTCTGCCAATAGTTAATATAGCGTGTGATTTCATCAGTCTATAATTACCTGTGCCTTTTTTGCGCATTACCGCTCTGTTTGCTTGCCGCCTGTGGTGGCTCTGGAAGCAGTCAGGGCGATGTTAATCCGGCTTTGGATTCCGATAGTGACGGAGAGCCGGATATCACCGATGCTTTCCCCTAAGACCCTTCCGAGACAATAGACAGCGACCAAGATGGGTGATAATGCCGACGCTTATCTCAATGATGAAACAAGAAGTGTCTTTTATGTCCGTTGATCCGTCACTGGCTTGAATGAATCGTTACAGGTGAATTTAAACGATCAAAGCCTGCCGCTAATAAACAACGACAGTTTTGAATTTGCAGTGGCTAAAAATGCATCGTTCACTATTACCATAAGTCAGCTGCTAGAAAATCAACTTTGTGACGTTGAAAATGCCAGCCATGCTGCACCGCTTACAGCCGACATCACCGATATTAATATTACCTGCATTAACAGGACACCAATTGCGGATGTATTGGCAGATATTACCGACGATAACTTTAAGCTATGTTTGCAAAGTGACACAGTGATTAGTGCAAATGTGCCCGGGTATGAGTCAGAGGCTGGCTTGTATATGGACCAGGTTAAAGATGTGACTTGCTCTGCTGCTAGCATTGGCAGTATCGAGTGGATAACATGGCTTGTTGACTTGACGTCACTGCATTTAGATTTTAATCAGCTGCAAAGCGCTGATCTAACGGGGTTAGGGTAATTAACGACTTTTTCGGTTTATTCAAATTCTAGATGCAGAACAACCAGCCTTACCCAAATGACAGTTGAAACCAATACCCAGTTAACCGAACTGCATTTAAGCGACAGCCCTATTGAGTCATTAAATCTGGAGTTCAACCTTAAACTTACTCGGCTATTCTTAAACGACTGTAACTTACCAAGTTTAGATGTGAGCAATAATGTGCAATTAACTCGGGTAGATGCAGAAGGTAATGGCTTTACACAGGCCCCTACTGGGCTATTGCAGTTGGGTATAGAGACTTTTATTAAACTTACCGGAAATGACTTTAGCGACGAGGCTAAGCAAGAATTGGAAGAGTTAAAGTTAACGTATACAAAATTTGAGTTTTAATTCTTAAATGGTTTAAGAAAAAGGGAGTGGCTTTTGGGCCGCTCCCTTTTTTGTATTAACGCCTTCTTCTAGCAAAAATTCCGGCCAGCATTAATAACCATCCGTAACTAAACGAGCCGAGTCCATTACTGGAAGATGAGCCAGACGCTTGCTCTTGTACAACAAGGTTCACTTCAATAGAAGCACTTGCATCAAACTGAGTGGCGGTGATGTTTAGCTCAAAGGTGCCACTTTGCGTTGTTGTACCAGATATAATTGATGTACTAGGGTCAAATACAAGTCCACTGGGTAAACCACTTACTGCGAGTGTTACTTCGCTACTGGCAACGGCGCTAATATCAATACTAACGGTTTGTTCCGCTGTGATATTTAGGTGACTTAAAATAGAAGCTGAATCCAAGACTGGTATTTGCGTTTCAATGTTTAGGTTCACATTAGCGGTAGTGGTGTAATCGATATTGCTCACTGTAATCACAAGGGGCGATACGCCGCCCAGAGCAGTTGTTCCTGTAATGGACTGGGTTTGAGTTTCGTAACTTAACCCTGAAGGTAAGCCGCTCACTGCAAAGGTGACATTTTCATCATTGTTAATTGCGCTGATGTTGATGTTAATTTCTTCCCCTGTTGTGACTGATAACGCGTCAATAATTGAAGAAGTATCTACAACAGGAGCAGGTAACTTCACATATAGATCTAATGTGTCACTGGCCGACTCGTCAAAGTTGCTAACGGTAATGCCTAGCTCAATGGCTCCTGTTTCTTGGCTAACGCCTGAAATGATGGCAGTTTGTGCATTAAATATTAAACCGCTCGGTAAGCCAGTCACTTCAATGGTTGCACTAGAGTCTGTGTGGATGGCACTTAAGTTAATATTAACATTTTCACCTAAGTCCAGCGCAATTTCGCCCACAACTTGTGATGTATCGATAATAGGCGTGGCATTCACTTCTACGGCACCAATATCCAACGTACCTACTTCGCGAGTTGAGCCTCGCTGATCATTAGTGGCTAAATTCACTGGATTTGGTGCGCCTGCAGCTAATAGCGGACTATTAGTTTGAGGTTTATGGGTATAAGTAGGACCACCATTATCGGCTAGGTCACCTAAATTAAGAGTTGTTTGATCACCTTCAACTACAGAGTTGGTAGGTGCATTGGTAAAGTTGGCTAGGGTTTCATTGATTAAAGCTCCGTCGCCATCATAAGAGCTATTGTCACCAATCCAACTGTAATCCAGACTATTAAATACACCGTCTAAATTAACCTTACCGGAATTAGAGGCGCTGGAGGTGTTAAGTGCTATCACACTATTTGAGATTGAGATGCCGTCGTTGTTGCCATCGTGGTCAATACCGCAGCCGCTAAAACGCGCGATATTTTTTACGATATTGGAGGATTTAATATACACAGGCATTTTTTTAATACTGTCATCAATTTTCATGCCTCCACCGTAAGAGTTAGCGGTATTTCCAGAAATAGTGCTATTTTCAATGGTCATTTCAGCATCACCACTGTTGCTAATATAAATGCCACCTCCAGCTTGGTCTGCTGAATTTCCCGATATGGTGCTGCGTTCTATATCTATTGCGAAAGGACCATACTCACCGAATTGAATATTAATACCGCCGCCAGACCCAAAGGTAGTATTGCCAGAAAATGTTGAGTCGGAAATTTTAATTTCACCACCAGAGAGTACTTGCGCAAATAAACCACCGCCGCCTCCTGATGCTGCATTATTATTAATGTCACTTTTATCAATCAGTAAGCTGGATCCAGTGGCGTTATTATAAAATTTAATGCCACTGTCAAAACCCGAGTTGGTAATGGTGCTGTTAAGCACAGCGGTATCGTAGGCATCGTCAGCAAAAATGCCTTGGCCATTATTGTCTAGTAATACGTCGTCCACAGTGAGGTTGGCAAATTGCTGATATATGGCTGCACTGGGTGAATTTTTAATACTTAAATGTGAAACGTGCAAATTGCCACGGGTGGCATGTAGAGTATTGCCAGTGGTACTGCTTAGGGTGAGAGTATCTTTACCGTGACCCACAATATTTAAGGCTTCAGATATCGTGGTAGTTTGAGCCAAAGTAATATTGCCAACGTCCGATGCAAATTCGATTTGAGAGCAGTCGGCATCGGCATTGGCCAACGATAAGGCCTCACCTAGAGTACCAGTACTGGTATCCCCTAAACTGCTGGTAACCGTGAATGTAGACGTAGGGCTACACATCGCCCCGTCGCCAAAGGCGAAAACGGATTGTGCACTGGTTGCGCCTATAACAGCCGTGATAGCGAGCGCTAACGGAGATTTTGCTGCCCTAAGGATTTTTGATTTTTTGTTTGAATACATGGCAGCTCCGCTGTTTATGGTAAAAAGTAATACAAAATAACTATATCAGCTAATTGTGCAAATATTGTGCATTGGGCTACATTTTAGTGAATTGAGGGTTTATACCCAGTCAAAAACGGTGATGACTTTATATTTAAAATGGCCCTGCTTTGTAATAGATTGGTAAAGTATAGGCAAGTAACTGGAGATAAGTGTGAGCAGCAATCATCACAGCCATAAAAAAATTGATAATCATGTGTTTTTGATGGGACGCCCTCCCATGTCTGAATTTTTAGGGGTAGTGAGTTCACAAGTGGATTATAGCGCCTCACAATTAGGTCAGTTGGCAGACGATTGGCGTAAGGTAAGCCTGCTCTTAGATGGCATGCAGACTAGTCAAGCCGATTCATCTAACAATCCAAAATACCTAGATGTGCCTGATGGTCTTAATTCTTTGGCTGAACAAGCATTGGCTGATGAAATCTTTCAGCGTTCTTTTAGTGTTGTAAAGCCCGTTATACGTATGGTGGAATTAGACACGTTAGTGGTCTCACAAAAACATATTAATTTAAATTATGTACAAGAAATTAAAAGTAAATTAGGCAAGGCTCCCAGTGAAGAGGCTGTTTTTAAAACCTGTATTCCAATCGACCACCCCATGCCTGCCATATCTGCTTCACGGGTAAGTCCAAATGCATTTGTATTTGTGTCGCAGTCTGCGGATTTACGTGTACTAGATTCAACGTTGTTAAAAGCCAATCAAATTAATAATTACAGTACCAGTGGCCCTATGGCTGCCATGCTGGGAATGGCAGTGGGTACGGGTTCTAATTGCTTGAATGCCATGTTCGTAAATGGCCGGATGGTGTTAAATAATGGCAGTCACCGCGCTTATGCATTGCGCGCATTAGGCTTTACCCATGCCCCGTGTATGGTGCAGCAAATTACCAATAAAGAAGAATTGGAAATTGTAGCCACTGCAGAGTTTTTACAAAACCCAGCATTATTTATCGATGCACCACGCCCAGCCATGCTGAAAGATTATTTTGATGATAAATTAATAAAAATACTGCCAGTACAAAGAAAAAATAGACAAATAAAAATTAGCTACACGGTAGAGGCAATAGATGTTCCAGATATATAGTGCTTGGAATTGGAAAAATGCTGTCTGCGAGCTGTGATTGCTCTGCTGCATTGGATATGGCTTCGATGGAAATATAATGTATAGACTCTGTATTGTTTTTTTGTGTATTTTTACTTCAAATAGTGTGCTTTCTAATGAAGACTCAGTATCAAAATCGTGTACCAAAACACAAACACCATTTGAGTTGTCCGAATTAAAGTTCTCATTTGACTTAAATAAAATATCCAGAATAAATGTTTTAAATGGTGACGCCGCTTCCAGTGTTATCAGCTTTAAAAATGACTGGTTGCCGCAGTTACATGTAATCACCACTTCAGAAGACCATGTGTCCGGGGGGCTTAATGCTAACGGCGGTTATAAAAAACTTGGGGTGTCAGATATACAGGAGCTTTTTAGTAAAATAAAAAATGATACATCAAATGACGAATATTTCTTAAAAGTTAAATCTGTTTTTGGATTGGAAAATACGAGTAATATCGAGATCAAGAATTATGATAAATTTGATTTATATATATTAAACGATGTGTTTGATCATAAAGATGCAGTGTACATTTTTAGAGATGATGACCCTAGAATCATTATGTTAGTAGCAGATTACACAAAAATGCAACTGCGCAGAGTGCTTGATCATATTTGCTTGTAGATAATAACTTCATCTTTAAGACGTCAAACATAAAAATGGAAAATGCCATTAATCCGTTCCCTTTTTTGTTCCTATCACTTGCAGGCAGACTAAAATAACCGGTTAGCTTAAATTTTTTCCAACCAGCCGTACTTACCTTCAGACTTCCACCATTGAATGTCATTCAACGCTTGACGCAGTTTTAAAGTGGTTTCACCACACTCGCCAGTTCCAACAGGAAACTCCTTTCCATTATGAATCAAGGTGCCAACCGCTGTTAATACTGCGGCCGTACCAGAAAGCGCTGCTTCGGTACCAGGCTTCTTAGCGCGTTCTAATAGCTCGCTTACGGTAATCGCCATGCCAGCATCTAAAAGTTACAGAATAAAAACGGGTTGGTGTCTATTGTCATTGCTAAACAGCAAAGCATAAGACTTGATCTGGCACATTTTAATGATACCCCCTAAAAATCAGTTTTTTTTATTGGTGGGAGGTTGCAAGTTGTATTGTTTTAGCAAAACCTTCCAATAACTATTGCTGGCTAATGTAGTCACGGTTTTAAATAGAAAATCAAATACCGCCTTGTTATGGTTTACCAATATGCCGCGGGTATAAGTATTTAGTGGCTTGGGTGA
>JAPYOO010000008.1 GCA_029938135.1 Bermanella sp.
ATCTTCCCGCACAGGCTATATAGAAGCCTTTAAACTATAAACTAGGCTACTTCTAGTGACTCACTTTGGCTATCCAAGTACTCTTCATAAGTACCTTGGTAGCTGATTACTTCTTGGTTTTTAATTTCAATTACATGGCTTGCTAAAGACGATACAAACTCACGGTCGTGACTTACAAAAATCAAGGTTCCGTCAAACTCTTTAAGAGCTGAGTTTAACGCCTGTATAGATTCCATGTCTAAGTGGTTAGTCGGCTCATCCATGATCAATACGTTTAGATCCATCATCATTAACTTACCAAACAACAAACGGTTCTTTTCACCACCAGAACAAACACGCGCTTTCTTTAAAAGGTCATCTGGAGTAAACAACAAACGCCCTAACATGCCACGAACCATTAAATCGTCGTGCTTAGAGGTGCGCCACTGAGACATCCAATCAAACAAGGTTAGGTCGTTATCAAAGTCTTTAGTGCTGTCTTGTGGGCAGTAACCAATAGTGGCATTTTCAGACCACTTAATAGTACCGTCATTGGCTTTTAATTCTTCGATCAAGCACTGTAAAAACGTGGTTTTACCTGCGCCGTTTTCACCAATCACTGCCAGTTTAGCACCGGCTTCTAAAATTAGGTTACCGTTAGAGAATAAGGTTTCTTCCCCTTCGTAGCCGTGTGCTAGATCTTCTAAAATTAACACCTGGCGGTGTAACATTTTATCTTGTCTTAACTTAATGTTAGGCACTAAACGACTGGTTTGTTTTACTTCATCTAACTCAATTTTATCCAGTTTCTTAGCGCGCGAGCTGGCCTGCTTGGCTTTAGACGCATTGGCACCAAAACGGGCAACAAACGCTTTTAGCTCTTCTATTTCTTCGCTCTTCTTAGCGTTCTCACCCAATAGCTGCTCACGAATTAACGATGAAGCTTCTAAGAAGTATTCGTAGTTACCAGGGTAAATACGCAGCTCACCATAATCAATATCGGCCATGTGAGTACATACTGAGTTTAAGAAATGGCGATCGTGCGAAATAATAATCATGGTGCATTTACGTTGATTTAGTACACCGGCCAACCAGTTAATAGAGTGAATATCCAAGTTGTTGGTAGGCTCATCAAGCAGCAAGATATCAGGGTTAGAAAACAACGCCTGCGCTAATAATACTCGTACCTTATAACCCGGAGATACCGCGCTCATTAGGCCAAAATGCAATTCTTCATCAATACCGGCTTCTAGCAAAATATCACCCGCACGACTTTCGGCGGTGTAACCGTCCATTTCAGCAAACTCAACCTCAAGGTTGGCTACTGTCATGCCCTCGTCTTCGGTCATCTCAGGCAATCCGTAAATACGATCACGCTCTTGCTTAATTTCCCATAATTTTGGGTCACCCATAATTACAGCATCAATTACGCTGTACTCTTCAAAGGCGAACTGATCCTGACTTAAAACACCTAGCTTATTGCCTGGTGTAATAGAAAGGTTGCCCGAAGTAGGTGCTAATTCGCCACTAAGGATTTTCATGAACGTGGATTTACCACAGCCATTAGCACCAATTAGGCCGTAACGGTTGCCGTTACCAAACTGTGCAGAGATGTTTTCAAACAAAGGCGAAGCGCCAAACTGCATGGTGATATTTGCGGTAGTAATCAAAGAGATAATCCTGACATAACAAAGAGTGAATGACGCTATAGGCCTTATCTGTGCTGCTTTTAGTACTTATTGTGGAGAAAAAACCACTGGCAATAGATAGGGTGCGTTCAATTTGGGCGCACTATAGACATTTAACGCATGAATGTCGAGCTAAACTGACTATTTTATGTACAAATACACATATTTAAAAGCAACTCTAAACACGCTGTGTGCTGCCTGCTTATTGCTATTTTGGGAGAGTAAAAGGGCTTTAGGAGCCCATTTATGGGGACGTGGTCGTCAGACTAGGTTCTGTTTTTAATCGGTAAGAAGCGCTTTTTGCCAAAACATCGCTTTTCCCATGGCAGGATCAAGCTCGTAGCCTGCAAATCCAAACTTTGAGTAACTATTTTGAGCCACCTTATTACCCTCCAATACCTCAAGGGTTAATTTACTGCAGCCCTTATCGATGGCAATGTTTTGTACCGCTTCTAACATCTTCTGGCTAATACTCAGCCTTTGATAATCACTTAAAACTATAACGTCATGGATATTCAACAAAGGTTTACACTGAAATGTAGAGAACCCTTCAAAGCAGTTAACCAATCCAGCAGGTTTGCCGTCTACGTAACACATAACAGTTAGGGCGTGAGCCGTTTTCGCCAGCTCTTTAACTAAATTATCTTTAACGAATTGCGAGAGAGGCTCACCGCCTCCCATGGGGTCTTTTGCGTAACTATTTAATAGAAATACAATGTCCTGGGCATGTTGTGGGTTCAGGTAATCGGCATTTATTACTGTTATGTTCATACACGGCATCCTTTCACTGCTTTAAAAGCGAGGCAGGCCGGTGGTAGCAGCCCTTCCCGCGTTTATAAACTATTTGAGTTAAGGCAAGCGTAACATGTGCCCTTTACACTATTTAGGAACGAAGCCGGCATCTTGTAAATTTTTAGTCATTTTATCTAACATTAATTGCAAGCCATTAATGGGTCGTAACATCACTTCAAAGTGCACTATTTTACCTTGATCGTTCCAACGAATTAAATCGATGCCTTTTACCTTTTTATCATCCACTCGGGCTGAAAACTCCAACGCTAGGTTTTCACCGTCAATCCATTCTCGCTGGTATTCAAAATCCTGAAATATATCTATGACCATTTTTAAGATGTACTGGGTAATATCACGGCCTTTTTTTGGCTGCCAAACGGTGGGCGAGTGAAACTCTACGTTCTCGTCCAGTAATTCACGTAATAGGGCCATATCTTTGTTTGCCACCACTTGGTGCCAACGATCTAGGTTTTCCTGACTCATGTTCATGCCTTTTATTATCTAAGGTAACGATAGAGACGCTTATTTGAATTGCATATACAAGCAAGCGCACCCCACTTATAAAGCCAAGCTACAGCATAAACCTTACACTGTATAGTTCACTTTAAGGCATAAACCACTTAATTGAGCTTACTGTACTTAAGACTACCAAAAGGATGTATCAATAAACGGGCCCACTGAGCAACACTTACGCCAGCAACCTTTTTTGTAAAGGCGGATCAGCTTTTTCCATGAAACTCGTTAATGATGGATTTAAATACATCCGGCCCATACCAGCCTTTAGTATTGAATTGATATTTGCTCTGAAGCTTCAGTAACTGTAGCTTGGCCGTTTGAACATTATCTTTTTGATTATTTTGATAGAAATCTACTTCTGCTAAAAACTCCAAAAACCGTGAAGCCAGTATTTTTTTAGTTAAGCACTGATCTTTATCCTTGCCTGCGGTGAAATTAAGGCTAGTGCCATAACACTGAGTGTCATGATTAAAAATTAACAGCTTATATAAAAAGGTGCCATCTACACGCTGCACTTCAGCTAATTGACCCTGCATTTCTTGTATTTTTTTCTCATGCATTTGTACTTCGGCTTGGTAATCGGCCAACAAACGCGTTATTTCCTGTTGCGTTAACGCGATCGTTTCTTGCTGGGTTTGCACTGGAAATAATTTAATAATATTCGCAGGTGCCATGTAATCTTGCCGTTCATTTAATTTATTTTTCAATTCAAAAATATCGTCGCTGCCTTTTTCATGAATAACCGGCGGCCAGAATTCCACTCGTCGACCATCGGCTACCGCAAAACAGGCCAATACCATTAAAATTAATAACAACGCCACAATAGACCACACGGGTAATTTTTTTATTATTTCCATTTACTTGCCCATCCCTGAATTTTAGCACAGGTAATTCAAAGGGCCTGAGTCGCCCAAGTCACAATAGACACCAGATTGAATGGTCTATTAAAGAAGGGCTAATATAGCAGTTATCAACATTCAGGGAAGCCCACACGCCACCTTGAATTGACAGGTATACACGGGCAAGAAAAAGAATAAAAAATTACAATTTAAATTATTTAGTGGCATTACAGCTTGATTTAAAGTACTTGGCCAATCAGTAATGCCATTTATCCACTACCGATTTTACGAACCCACTTCTTTTAAGCTTTTTTAACTCACGATCAAATTGGTCCCTTAATAAAGACAATTGACGCTTTTTTGAAAATGCCACATACAAAGGAATAGATCCTATAGGATGCGCGACTCTAACAATGCCCCCCGCTGGGTATGCTTTTAATATTTTTGACGCTCGCTGCTGAGTACTCACGACTACATCAACCCGATTTTTCAATAACATGAAAAAACTAGAGTCTAAAGTCTTAGTTCCTATAAGATTTAAGCTGGCAGCCATTTTATTGAAGGCCTCGCCATACGTATCCCCTAGAATAACCGCCATCTTTTTTTGCTTAATGGCGGAATAGTCGCCACTAAATTCAAACTGATGACCTGCGTTTACGTAAAAATAGACATTCTCATACAGCAGGACTTCTTGGCTGTAATCTAAATACACTTCACGCTTAGGTGTTTTGCGAATAAAAGGCACACCATCAGCTTGTCCATTTTCCAGCATATGAATCACACGCTTGCCAGGTAAAAGCTCCAACGTCGAATTATGACCTAGATTGCCCATCACCTTTTTAAAGATTTCAATCGCCACACCCTGCACTTGCTGTTTATCATCATAAAAACCCAAAGGATGGGCATTTACATCAACAAAAAAAAGCTCGTCGCTAGCGGCGCTAAAAGAGCCCAGTGCATGAGTCACTAACAAACATATTGATAACGGCTTAAACCTCACTGAATGCCACCATAAACTGATATTGCTAATTATCATTATTGCCCTATCTCATAAAACGGTACTTAACCTACCCTCAGTATAGAAGCCACTCTAAATAGTGATACCTACGCCCCCTTTTTCACTAAACGATACGCCCTATCATTACTTTGATGATGCCAACAGCCTATTTAAGTGACGTTTTGACCAAATTAACAGCGCTTTTGGGCCATTAATACCCCGCTGCTCCTGCAAACCATGTACATAAGCTTAATATTTTGACCCATTGAATCGAATACTTAACCCAATGCCTCTTAAGCTGCCATCCCACTAGCTAATTACCACTCTTTAATACAGTATATTGATCAATTTCCACCGTCACATTAAGTAGAAGCTAAGTATGATCATTAAACCTAAGACTCGTGGCTTTATCTGTACCACTGCTCACCCTGTGGGCTGTGAAGCTAATGTACTTGAGCAAATTAACATCACTAAAGCTCAAGGGGGCGTAAAAGGCGGCCCTAAAAATGTTTTAGTAGTGGGCTCATCTAGCGGCTACGGTTTATCTTCACGCATTGCAGCGGCCTTTGGCAGCAAAGCGGCCACCTTAGGGGTGTTTTTTGAAAAGCCCGGCACAGATAAAAAATCAGGAACTGCAGGCTGGTACAATTCAGTTGCATTCGACAAATTGGCCAAAGCCGACGGCCTTTATTCTAAAAGCATTAACGGCGACGCTTTCAGCCATGACGCCAAACAAAAAGCCATCGACATTATTAAACAAGAGATGGGTCAAATTGATTTAGTGGTGTATTCACTGGCCTCTCCTGTACGAACACTGCCTGACAGCGGTGAGTTAATTCGCTCAGCACTTAAACCCATTGGCAACACTTACACCGCTACCGCAGTAGACACCAATAAAGATAAAATCATTGAAACCAGTGTAGAACCCGCCACCGAACAAGAGATCGCTGACACCGTAACGGTCATGGGGGGGGAAGACTGGGAGCTATGGATGTCTGCCTTATCTCAAGCAGGCGTATTGACCGATACTTGTAAAACCGTAGCCTATAGCTACATAGGAACCGAACTTACTTGGCCAATTTACTGGCACGGTGCGCTGGGTAAAGCCAAAATGGACTTAGACCGCGCCGCTAAAGAATTAAATTCAAGAATGGTTGTTACCGGTGGCAGCGCCAACGTTGCCGTTCTTAAAAGTGTGGTCACACAGGCCAGCTCTGCCATTCCCGTTATGCCGCTTTACATCGCAATGGTATTTAAAAAAATGCGTCAGGAAGGTCTGCACGAAGGCTGCATGGAGCAAATTAATCGCTTATTTAATGAACGCTTATATCTTGAAGACGCAGCCACACCTGAATTAGATGATTGCAACCGCATACGTTTAGATGATTGGGAATTGCGCGATAATATTCAGCAGCATTGCCAAACTATCTGGCCGCAAGTCACCACTGAAAATTTATCTGAACTCACTGACTACCGTGAATACAAACAAGAGTTTCTTAAATTATTTGGTTTTGGTGCCCAAGGTGTTGACTACGAAGCCGACGTAAATCCAAATGTCACGTTAGACGTAGTTGAGCTTTAAACTTAACGTATTAACGTTTTTTTCATTCTTTAAGTGAAAGATAATGTGTTACTTGTTCATACAAGTAGCACATTTTTTTTATCTGGTTAACACGTCAACTGCTTTCAACTGTTAGAACACAAGCAGATCAAACTCATGATAAATGGTGATTTAATAAGTATCACCGAGGTTTATGCTCTTGTTGTTACTCTGCCATTTAGATAAAACAAAAAGGATTGTTCATGGGCCCATTTATTAAGTTTATCAGCGTGTCATTATGTATATTATTAGCCGCCTGCGCTTGGCAAACCAGTGATGAAATAAAAACGCCACTGCAACCTGATATTGTGGGCATAGATATATCCAAGTACCAAGGTGACGTTGACTTTAAACAACTTAAAGCTGCCGGTATCACCTATGTATTCATTCGCGCCAGTGAAGGTAATACTTACCAAGACCCTGAGTTTAAAAGCCACTTTGCCAAAGCAAAGGCCGCGGGTTTAATCGTTAGTGCCTACCATTTTTACGAAACCAATGATGCTCCTCACAGCCAATTGGAAAACTTTACCCAGCTCGTAAAGCTATCTGTCGGTGACTTACCACCCGTAGTCGATATAGAGCGACTGCATCAACAAGATGACACCCTTTTGAGTGAAAATTTACAAGTCTACTTAAACGGGCTAGAGCGTCACTATGGCGTTAAACCCATCATTTACACTGGGCTTAATTTCGCTAATCAGCACGTAACCCGCTTTTCACAGTACCCGTTGTGGTTAGCCGAATACGGACGCACTCAACCCACCCTGCCCTCTGGCTGGTCACAATGGACATTCTGGCAATGGTCCCAGTCACATGCGCTTAAGGGCATTGATGGCAAAGTAGATGCCGATAAATTTAATGGCGATGCACTCAGTTTTGCTAAGTTGTTAATTAAATAAATCTATACCGCCGCACCACCATAATGGTTCCATAGTACCCCTTAAATATACATTGTATAGTTAAGGGTATGTTAATCTGAATCATCCCTTAAACTGAGTCTTTGCCTTACATGCACCAGCCGCATAGCCAAAGCACTACACCTAAGAGTGTTTCCATTACCGCACGTAGACCACAGTTTGATTTTTCGCATGTAGAAAAGGTGTGGCTGGCAGACCCTATTAAGACTCATTTCTTAAATGCCTTGTCAGTACTGATTCCTCAAAGCGAACGGGTTGTAAATGACATCATGCGCCGACAACTTAAACACATTCACGACCCTGTTTTAAAACAACAAGTACAACTTCTAATTAAGCAAGAAAGTGCCCACGCCCTTATGCACCGGCAATCTAATAACACGCTTAAGCAGCATTACCCGCTGATAACTCGTTTTGAAAAAATACAAACGGGTGTAATGAATCAAATTTTAAAATGGGGCAGCACAGCATTTATTTTGGCGTTGCCGGCCGCGTTTGAGCATTTTACCGCTGCAGTTAGCCGAGATTTTTTAACACATCATGATAACTGGACTCAGGGTAACCAGAATCAAGCCATTGAATTTGTAAACTGGCATTGCTTGGAAGAAATAGAGCATCAAGCAGTGTGCTTGGATGTTTATAAAACAGAATATTCCAGTGGCTGGCGCTTAGTCTGCATTTTATTGATATTTTGGCTGCCACTTACCCTAGTGTCTACTTTTACTATTCATTTATTTTTACTGCATAAGGATAGAGTGATTTATAAACCTAAAAACTGGCTACCCTATTTTAAATTCTTGGCTCGCAGCACAAAGCTTTTAAGCCAAGGCATTTTTGCCTATCGGAAACAACACTTTAACCCTTGGCAAGCAAAAGACCAACAGCTATACCAAGACGCTCTTAAACGTTTTTCTCAATCACAATAAACACAGCTTAAATGCTCAACACGCAAACCTTTAAGCGGGAATGACCGCCATGGTGAGACGTGAAATACAGCTTAACTTACCCTGACTATTCACCATGCGAATCTCCCATACTTGTGAAGCTCGACCTTTATGGATAATAGTTGCCGTACCGGTTACGACTCCGTCTCGTACTCCACGTATATGATTGGCGTTTATTTCTTGGCCCACTGCATACTCTTTGCTGTTATCAAGGCATAAATTAGCGGCCATGCTGCCTAAGGTTTCGGCCAACAATACATTCGCCCCGCCATGCACTAAACCAATGGGTTGAAAGGTACGAGCATCCGCGGGCATCGTGCCCACAACATAATCAGGCCCGATCTCTGTGATCTCAATACCTAATTGACTGCAGGCGGTATTTTGCATCTGACGATTCATGTCTTCTATTTTTGGGGTGGAAAACCAAATACTATTCATAAAACCCTACGTAATTTCAATAAAAACGGATGCTTAACTCTGCCAATCAAGATAAAGTGCGCAGCGCATCTCGTATAGTCATGCCAAATAAACGCTTAAACGTACGACTTAAATGGGCACTGTCTGAAAAGCCCGCTTGATGGGCGGCCTCGGTGGCATTTTTTTTAGCGCTTAACGCCTTAATAGCACACAACAGGCGACGCCATAATAAATAGGGGCGCCAAGGCAAGCCCATTTCTTGCTTAAACAAGTGTAAAAATCGACTTTCAGACACCCCTAAATCCTGAGCAATTTCTTGCGCTAACCATTTATCGGGCTTTACACACTCACCTTCAAAACACGCATTTAAGGTATGTAAAAGCTGTTCAATACGTTTATCTAACGGCGCACCAAAACAGTTTACCCCTGTGTTAGTTGATGACAACAAGCTAGCTGCATTAATACTAAAAATATCAAATAAGGGTTGCAGACATTGCGCTAAATCCGCGCAAGGTTGAGGGCAAGTGATTTTTGTAATATTCAAGGACGCAACTGGTCGCTGTTGTAAATAATTAGCTAATGTTATGCCAGCTGACGATTGAGGCTCAATTAAAATAATCCAGCCTTTAGACATAACTAACTTATGTTCAATATTAGACTGTATTAGGAAGCCATTATACGAGCCTGTCACCACCTCACCCTCAACCGTAAGGGTACAAACACCTTTTAGGTCAGGCCAAATAAGCTGCACAGCCTGATGCTGGTGGTCTGAGGCTGCAAGCGATTCACCATAAATCGCCAAAATCCCAGGCAAGCAGATTACATTGTCATTTATCATATTTCATTTACTATTTAACAATTCTGGCAAAGTACCATTTACGTCTAAAAGAATTAATTATTCAACCTTTAAACACATGCTGGAGTACTTATTATATACCCTAAGCCGTTATTGATTGATGTATTCAAGTGCCATCAATTTTTCATATTTCACATTAAGAGTAAGGTAATATCACCGGGTTAGGTTTCATGTTTAAGGTAATGCCTAGATACCCACAGCTAAAAATCGAAATGCCATCTCGGGTAATTTTGCACTTTTTTTGTGCCCGCCTATACTCACAACATAGCCATACTATCAAGCTAAAGGGGCGGCATGCCTGATATTGACTACAGCCAAAGTTCCATCCTAATCATAGAATCTACCGAGCTTTATCGTGGAATATTAAAGAAAATCCTCATGGACATAGGCGTAGAAGATATTCGTGTCACCTCCACCGGTAAAGGCGCCATAGCAGCGTGCCAAGAAGCCCTATTTGACGTGGTATTTTGTGACTTTGAGTTAGGCCGAGGTAAAACAGGCCTGCAAGTCTTAGAGGAGCTGCGCACCACAGAACTCATTAAACCCTCTTGTATATTTGCAATGATCACCGCTGAGGTTGATAAAAGTATTGTATTGTCCTGCCTTGAACACAAACCCAGCCTGTTTATCACTAAACCCTTCACCCATAACAGCTTAAAATCCCGACTGGATAGAATTATTGAGCTACATACATATTTAAGGCCGATCATTAATGCCATAGATGATCAAGAATATAAATTAGCCCTATTATTGTGCGATAAAGAACTTAAATCCGATAGCCGTTACCCATCATGGTGTGTAAAAACGCAATGCGAGCTTTTGTTTAAAATAAAGGCTTATGAACCGTGCATAGAAGCCTGTCGTGCCGCTTTGACACTTAAAGCACACACATGGGCCCAACTACTGTTAGGAAAGGCACTGTGCGCCACTGAACAACATGACTTAGCATTGCATACGTTTAACGTACTGTATTCTGGTGAATCTATTAGCGTAGATGGAATAGAAGCATTTGATGAAGCTGCCCAAATTCATTTTCAAAAAGGCGAAAGTGAAACAGCTCAAGTGTTATTACAGAAAGCCACTGATTTGTCGGGTTTATCGGTACCACGGTTACTCACACTAGCCGATTTATGTGAACAAAATGATGATGTTATTGCCGCCACTAAGGTCTATCGCAATGTAGCTAAACATGCTGAATATTCCATGCATGCCAGCCCTGACAATCAACTAGATTTTGCCCGTAGCCTTACCGAATCTGCCACGCGTTCCGACCAAGTACAATCAAAAATTTTTATCGCCGAGGCGCTTACTACGATCAATAAAGTGAATCGTAGTTTTAATGATAACAATACTCGAGTACGGTCTGGATTATTGGCCAGCCAAGCCTATTCATCAATTGATGAAAGCGAAAAAGCCAATCAACTGTTAACAAAAGCCTTAGTAAACTACAACGAACTAAATGATGCTGAAAAAAATATCGACGTAAAAGTTGAATTGGTTCGCACTTATATAATGACGGACAATCAAGACAAAGCTGACGCATTAATGGAAGAGGTGAACCGGTGTGATGAGTTCAGTACTAAGCTTGCTTCGCGTATTGACCGTGTATCGGAAGAACCGGTTAGCCCTTCAGGAAAGAGTGAAGTGGTTAAAATTAATAATAAAGGCATTACCTTTTATAATGCCAAAGAATTTAATAAAGCCATTACCTATTTCAGTAAAGCACTTAAACGTTTTCCCAAGCACATAGGCATTCGATTAAATCTAGCTCAGGCTCTGATTGCACAATTAAACGTACAAGGCCCTGATGCTGTACTTATTCAACAATGCCGTGATGATTTAGACCACTTAAACCACATTACCTCCACCCACCCTCAATATCATCGATTAACAGAATTAACTGAAAAAATTAATGTTTGTCAAAAAGAATTGGACATAGAAGTGCTCTAAAGCTGATTCCGAGTAATGCCCACGCCTATATTTATGATCTATTCCTACAGCGACTAAATGTATTAATTAAGCTTTAAGAGACGTTAAAATGACTCTGGAGCCATATAGGCATGCACGCTTACAGGGAATCTACCTGCACATTTAGCCCTGAACTCATAAAAACCTCTTTACATGCGAATGATTATCATTATGATACGAGAAATAAATAACCACGCCCCCGAATAAAGAGGCGCTACTTCATTTATTTCAATAAGAGCCTCTTCTATGAGATTTTTGTGTACCGATCACCGCCGTGAATTAAACTGTAACCCTAAGCAGGCCGCCCAATTATGGCAGAAACTCATTTTACAAGGCAGAGGCTTGTTCCACTTACAGTACTGGGAACAGGCGGTGGTGGTATACGGCAACGCTTTTGAGATATCTGAAATGCTCATCGCTAACAGTCAGACCAAATATTCCATAGACAGGTATCTACGCACCGCCCTTGAATTCGCATATGTCTTACGAAAAAGCCAAACGCCATGTAATCTCGAGTCATTCCCTCTTCATGTTAAGAAGCAACTATCACTCCTGAAGACTGAGCAGCCTATCTCGCACTTAATGCAACCCATCGAAGAGGTTATCGACTTGCCACTGCATATGGCCGATTTTTGGCTCAGGGAATTATTGTCACTGGATAGTATTGAGTCGCGAATTTATCATTAAAATACAATTGTCACGTTTAACATCCTTCAAAAAGTTATTTTACTCAACTGCACACAGTTGATAGTCTGCCCGATACAATGACAATATGATGTATCTTTAAGGTTGCACATGAAAACGATTTCTAAGCCCCTATTTATAGTTTTATGCCTATTGGCTTTTGCAAATACACACGCCAGCGAAAGTCAAACACTGGGCCAGCAGCTAGACAGTGCAGTAGACGCTATTAAGGAATTTAGCCATGACAAAAAAACGAAAACTCTGTCACAGGTAGAAATGGCACTGAATACGTTGGATGTGCGCATCAATGATCTTGAGAAAAGACTGGATAACAAATGGGATACAATGGACCAATCTGCCCGTAAAGAAGCACGTAAAAGTTTACAAGCTCTCCATAGCAAGCGTACTGAAGTGGCCCAGTGGCTAGGCAGTATGAAGCAGTCTACCTCCAGTGCTTGGGGTAAAATTACAAATGGCTTTTCACAAGCATTCAGCGCTCTAGAAGAATCCTGGCAAGATGCCGAAGAAGACATCCCTGTAACGACAATTTAAGGTTCATCATTAAAGATAACAAAACCACATGGGGTCTCACCCGTGAGGTTTTTCTGTGCATCTTGACCCCTTCCTTTTTTATTTTAAATACCCTGCAATCAATTTGTCTGCTCGCTCGTCTATATAGTAGGACTCATAGTCCTTGCTAACTAAATATTGGAGCAAACATGAAAGACACTAAAAAAATAATGAGCACTGCCATCGCCAGTACCTTACTTGGGTTAACCATTGCTTCCTCGTCAGTACTTGCGGCTAAACCTGGATTTGAAAAATGCCAAGGCATTGCCAAAGCCGGATTGAATGATTGCGGCACCAGCAAACATGGTTGTGCTGGACTTGCTAAAGCCGCAGGTGATGCCGAAGAATGGGTATACGTGCCTGAAGGTACTTGCGACAAAATTGTAGGCGGGAAGATTAAAGCCGCTAAATAAAAGCGCCCATATAAAGACTAAAGAGACACTATGCTCTTTAGTCTTTGTTAAAACTACCAAGCCCGATAGGTTGTAAATGTCCCAACTAAAATTTAAGTCTAACGCTATTTATGGCGCAGGATTAGGCCTGCGTGCTAGTCATTATCAAGAAGTATTGTCTTCTAAACCTAATATTCCTTGGTTTGAATTGTTGGCTGACAACTACATGAGCGATGGCGGTTTACCCATTGAACGGGCACACAAAATTCGCCAAAATTACCCCATAACCTTGCACTGCGTGGGTATGTCATTGGGTTCATGTGACCCTCTGAACATAAACTACTTAACTAGGCTTAAGGCGTTAAGTGAGAAACTAGAGCCTGCTTATATATCCGACCACTTAGCATGGGCGTCCATTGACGGTCAGTACACCCATGATTTATTACCCTTGCCCTATAATGCCCACACCCTTGATCATATGTGTGAACGTATTTCAAAAGTACAAGAGTTCTTAGGGCGAACAATCCTCATTGAAAATCCATCGTCCTATTTAACATTTGAAGAAAGTGACATGACAGAGTGGGATTTTATCTCTCAAATGGCAAAGATAAGCGGCTGCGAATTGCTTGTTGATATTAATAACATTTATGTGAGTTCCATCAACCATAAGTTTGACCCTTTGCACTATGTAGCATCCCTGCCTGCGGAAAAAGTAAAAGAGCTTCACTTGGCAGGTTTTACTAAGATGGATAATTACCTTTTAGACACGCATTCAGAAAAGGTGCACCCACCTGTATGGCAATTGTATCGCGCTGCCATAAAACAATTTGGTGCCACCCCCACACTTATTGAATGGGATAGCGACGTACCCGACTTTGCCACATTACACCAAGAAGCCCTCACGGCTGAAAGGCACATGTGGGCATTATCACAATGAATTTAAAAAAATGGCAACAAGATTTTTATCAAGGTATTTTTCACCCAAGCCAAAATAACATTCAGCTGGCTTGCCAAGGCATCAATACCACCGGAAACCTCAGTGCATCACAACGTTTGGACATATATCGTGATAGCATTTTGGGGGGCATCACTGATGGTTTAAGCGGGGTATTTCCAGTGTGCGAGAATCTGGTAGGGTCGCAATATTTTTCTCACATGCTCACCGATTTTTTAAAACAGAATCCATCATATTCACCCGATCTAGGTAACTACGGCGCATTATTGCCTAATTATATTGCGCAGTTTAAACCGGCCAAAGATTTAGTATACTTACCTGAAGTGGCTAAACTTGAATGGCTGTGGCACAAGGCATTTAATGCTAGCGACGTACACAATAATAACGCTGCCATTTATACACTTGAACAATTAGCAAGCATTACAGAAAATGAGCAGGGCCGTATTCAGTTTGTATTGCAGCCAAGCATTCAATTAATGCAATCCGATTACCCCATTCACCTTATATGGGAAATGAACCAAGATAACTACGATGGCCAAAAACAAGTAGATTTGAATGAGGGTGAAGTTAACTTACTCATATTTAGAGCCCCCGATTACTCAATGCATATAAATCCATTGAATAAAGACGAATTTATTTTCTACCAAGCATTGCAGGCAGGGTTAATATTTTTAGATATTGCCAAGCTTACTTTCACTGCCCCCATAGAGACGCTGCTGGCCCCCGCCATTCAGTCTGGATTAATCATCGGTTTTAACATAGCCTAGTGCCCGCTGAGGCATGAAGGAAGCCAGCATTTATTAACGGCAATGCACACGTATACCCATTTACCATTCCAGAGCCCCACCTAAACTCATCATGCTTTATCCCGAGTTGGGTCAATTTTTGCAATAGTCTCCTTACACAATAAAAAACTGGCACTCTTTGTCGTAATCGATAATACCGTGCAAACTAGCAGGGATCAGCCCATGAAGTTGCTTGTATTAGTAGCCGTAACGGCCTTATTTTGGTGTACGCCATTCACAGTTCAGGCCTCCGTTTGCTCTCCTAACTGGAAGGTCACCGGCTATTACTCCCCTATAGAAACTGAATTCCCACGTGGGGACATGAGTGGTATTAAAGTGCAAAACTTAACACGGCTAGCCTTTAACAGCGCCTTTTTAAAGGAAGTGAAATTAGAAGGCTGGGGACGTACCCGTTATGGCTGGTACTTAGGTTATTTTGGTCAGCAATGGCATAAAAATGCCACCCCCTTAGATGCAAGAGGCAAAGATTTAACACTGGGAGCCGTGGCCATAGATAAACGCTACTTAAAAATGGGCCACAGAATTTCTATCCCTCAGGTGAATGACATTGTAGGCGTTCCTTGGTTTGTAGCCCGCGACACCGGCAGCGCCATTAAACGTAAACACATTGATGTGTACACTGGTGAAGGCCTGCTCGCTAAAAAAACATCCTGGAAAGTCACCGGCAATAAACAAGTATGCATCACAACAATCTAAATCAGAGAATTTTGAAATAAAAAACGTAACCACGCGCTAATTGTGTACGACTTATTACACTCCATTGCACATTTTGTTACATCTAATTTAAACCGTTCCGTATAAGATGCTGGCCTTAGAGTATTACCCTCAGGAAGAGACCAACATGCACTTCAATAACCATGCACAAAAATTGCTGCAGGAAGCTAAAAACACTCATTTAAAAGTAAAACAAGTGATGCCCAACACATACCATATTCAATGTTTATTGGGCGAAACCATTGTTCAAGAACACAACACACGCTACTACCATCGCATTACCAATGCCTTAATTGAAAAATATGCCAGTGAGACGGAACACGACTGTTGTCTCATTGCCTTTCACCCCATTTTAGAGAAGTTTAAAAACCCTTGTTACAATATGTCGGGCACAATTCATTTAACACTTAAAAAATTAAACGATAGACAAAAGGTTAATGCATGAAGCATGAAGCATGAATAATGCCCCATACGTTTATAAATAAACGACTAAAATAATCGACTAAAAAATGCCTTTATGGGCCTGACCACTCTTACATCGATAGCATTATTGATCACTTGGCGACGCTGATCGTAATCACTGGGTACTGGTAACACCCCATTATCAGTTTCATATTGCGCATAAGCTAATTTCATATCCTGGAACAATTGTGGCATTTTGGTACTTAAATCCAGAGTTTCACCAGGGTCTTTTACTATGTTATATAAGTGCCAAATACCATCCCCCACTGCGGGGCGATTTAACATGATTTTAAAATCCCCTTTAAATAATGCGGCGTTACCCCCAATTTCATAGGCGATGGTATCTTGGGGCCCGTGCACACTTACTTGGCGATTACTAACAATCGGCATGAGGCTTTTACCGGTAACAGGCTCAATGGATTTACCTTTATATTCAACACCTGGATGGGACGTATTGGCTAATTGTAGAATGGTGGGCGCTAAATCTTTTACATACGTAAAGGCTTTATTTACAGTGCCCTCTAGGGCGTTATTTAACGCTGGTCCAGAGATAATCATGGGTACTCGCAGCCCACCCTCCCCTGAATAAAATTTATAGTGACCCAAAGGCCCCACCACTGCACTGGCAAAACTGGCGCCTATATAGTTATAACTGCCTTTTTCGCCAAGGGTTTCATAATCTTGATTGTAATCTTCAAACCACATCCATAACGGAAACAATTTTGAAATATCCCCGGGAGCTGACGCCTCACCGCCATTATCAGATGTAAAAATAAACACGGTATTATCATATTCACCAATGTCTTTTAAATGCTGTATTAAACGGCCAATATTAGCGTCCATAGCATCCACCATGCCGGCATACACAGCCATACTTTTTGAATGATACTTTTTTTCTTCTTCCGTCAGCGCTTGCCAATCTTGAGTGGTAACCACGTCGGTCATAGCCGCGTCTTTGGGTATTAAACCTAATTCTTTTACGCGTTTTTGACGTAATTTACGTAGCGCGCCCCAACCTTCATCATACTTGCCTATATATTTTTCTGTGTATTCTTTAGGTGCCTGCACCGGAATGTGTACTGCTTGAAATGCCACATACGAAAAAAACGGTTTATTGTCTTTGAGGTTGCTATCAATAAACTCAATGCTTTTATCTACAATGTATTTTGAGGAGTAAAAGTCATCGGGCAACGTAATATTTTTGCCATTGGCGAACCATTCAACTTTTGCATAGTTTGGTAGGTATGATCGTTGTTGCCAGTTATCAGCCCCTGAATAAGGCATCATGACGGTTTGCTCAAAGCCTCGGTTTATAGGCCGTAACTTTTCTTGTTTGTACCCCAAATGCCATTTACCCGCCATATAGGTGTGATAACCCTTATCCTTTAATAAGGTGGCTACTGTCACTACGTTTTCATTTAGACTGCCGTTGTAAAAAGGTGAGCTGGCTTGAGATTGAGTTTTTGCCTCGGCAATATTACCTACCCCCGCACGATGACTGTCCACACCAGACAACAACATGGCTCGGGTAGGCGCACAGCTAGCAGAGGTGTGATAGTTACTAAAGCTTAAGCCCTCTTTTGCTAACTGATCAAGATTAGGGGTGTCTATTTCACCGCCATAAGACTGAAGGTCGCTGTACCCTAAGTCATCGGCCAAAATCAAGACGATATTGGGGCTTTTAGCAGCGCCTGAGGCGATTGCACCGAAACTCACGCAAAGGGCCAGCAATGCACTTAAGGCCATGGAAAAACAAAATTTTGATAATGTTGGCATAGACGTGCCTTTTTATTATGAACAAGAATTTACTGTACCGCCAAATGGCATTCTATGAGGGAATATATTCATTCCAAATGCTCATCAACGGTTTTTACTTAACCCCTTACCGCGTACACCAGCCTTCTATTCTCACAATTAAAGGGATAGAGGTAACTCAAGAAATCCCTCATAGATAAAGTCCCTATGAGCCAATAAAATTGGATCGAGTGCCTCCGTCACCTCTGCCGTGTTGGATTCAAATGCCGCTCGCATATGTGAATCCATAGGGCAAACCGACTGCTCAAGGGGATTAAAATAGGCCATAAACGTGGCGCTGTAAATGTCCACCGCACTTAAGGTGTCGCCAACATAAAAGCGACTACCGCTCTTTTTCTGATCCTTTAAACACACGGCCAATTTGTGTAGTAAAGCCACTAACCTGTCAGAGTTACTTTGAGCAAGGCCCGCGTCATAACCATATTTGGCCCCTAAATATTGGGCGATGGGCTTTGGGAAACCACCCTGATCGTTTAGACCACTGTGAACGCCATCCAGTCGGCCACTCCATCCCAGTCCAGATTCCCCACAGATGTCTTCACACAACGCCAGCGCCTTAGCGCGCGCAGTCGCTTCATTAGGCAATAACTCAGGAGTGGGGCCCAATGTTTCAGCTAGCATTAATATTTGCTGCCAGTGCGACTGTGGCGCTTGTTTATCAAACATGACAACAGGCCCACTACGAGTGCCGGTCCACACAGCCATGTCCTTATCACGCTGATCTAACCGTACCGCCGACCATGTTATGTTTTTAACATGAAAAAAACCTTTGGCAGCCTCGCTCCAAGGACTGGGAATACCCGGCACCACCACCATACGCAGGCCAGATTGCTCTTTAGCCTGTTCAAAATTTATGTAATTAATTGGCATTTAACTATCTCGAGATTCAAATATTTAATTAGCTAGACTTACCTTAGTAAAGGTAAATATTTCATAAACCCCATAATTACTGGGTAACAGCCGTTAATCAAACGATAAAACATAATCATTACATTAGAATTTCTAATTTAATTTGTTAATATATGCCCCTGAGGGATTAGATGTATGACTGTTTTTTACAAATCACCACCGATTCAATATTTACCGGCTTTTGTAGCGGCTGCCCGTGCTAGCAGTTTTAAAGTCGCTGCTAGCCAGCTCAATGTGACTCCTTCGGCCATTAGCCAGCAAATTAAAACCCTTGAAAACCATATGGGCCTTAAACTGTTTAGCCGTAAAAAACGCAGCCTGCAATTAACATTCGCTGGCATAAGTTTTTACCAAGTGGCACAAGATACTTTGAATCAATACGAGTCTGGCTGCCGAGAGTTTAATGAAAAACACCAGTCCTCCACTTTAAACGTAAGTATGATTCCGTACATTGCCAACGAAATCCTTATCCCAAAGTTAGCCGAATTTAATACATTACATCCAGATATTAACTTAATGATTCATACCAGTGTGACCCTTGAAAATCTACAGGTACAAGAATTAGACGCGGCCATTCGGTTTGGCATTCCTCCTTGGTCCGAACAGGACATGGTAAACATTGAATTAATTTGCCACGCACAGTCTGCACTTGTGGCAAGCGAAGAATATTTAGCCCGCCACCCTATACACAGCACCAGTGATTGGAAAAAACAAACCCTGATTCATAGCCGCAGTCACATTAATGATTGGCAAGTATTCATGGACAAACTAAATTTTAAACCTCACCAACAATTAGTCTTTGATTCCTACGACGCCAGTATTCGAGCGGCCGAAGAAGGATTAGGCATCGCCATTGCTGTACTACCCATTTCTCAGGATAAAATACACCAAAATAAACTAGTGTGTTTATCGCCAAATTATAAAGACATAGATGAAAGTTTTTATTTAGTTAGTAAACCCAACGAGCATAAACAAACCAACATATTAGCTTTGCATATTTGGCTTAAAGATATTTTTAAACAAGTAGGATAAAGGTACGGTTAAAATAGATACGGGTAAACATGGGCATGTTAGTTAAAACTGTAGTCCATTTGTAAATGCCCTTCAATACCGGAGTTAGGTATGCCTTCGTTTAGCCGACTGCCCTGAGGGGCCGATTCATAGTTATTATCTAACAAGTTTTTCACTTGCATACTGACGTTTAAATTTGAGTTAACCTGATACTTAACTTTACCACTAAGCAATACGTAATCATTTAACGTTAGCTGTTGCGTGCCCGAAATCATTTCTTTTTCCCCACCATAAATAGCCCCAAGAGTACCCAGCCAACTATGACCATGGACACTAAACAATACCGAAGCTTGGCGCTTAGCTTCACGAAAGAAGGCATCCGGTTTGTCAAACATTTCAAAATAAGTCACCCGCAAAGAACTGAACTGCCCCAGTTGGCAATTAATTTCAGCTTCAAATCCTTGGCCACTGGCGGCCTTACCATTAGCATACTGGCGCACATTATCACTGGATATCTCAATTAATATTGGATGTTCGTAACGATTAAAAAATAGGCCAAGCTGCAAATTTACATGCTGAAACTGATACAAACAAATAGCATCAAGGGTCTTGATTACTTCATGTTTAAGGCTGGTTGAACCACGTAAAATAGGGCTATCGGGGTTAGCGGTTTCATTCAAACTGGCGGCACGAAACGCCTCACCATATAACAATTTTATACTATGCAGCCCACTAATTTGATGCACCCAACCCACCCTTGGACTAAGGTGAGATTGTTTTATCTTATTGCGGTCATATCTTAAACCTGCATTAATCTGGTTACTGGTATTAAACTGATAAATACTTTGCCAATATATCCCCACGGAACTATGTAGGTCTTGGTGATCTGCCCTAGTCACTTGAGTGAAATCACCAAAATAATCAATAGAAGATTCATTTCTTGTGAGCTGACCTGTATCAAAATTATTGGCGGCTTCAGATATCACCTCGTCATCTATTTGCCAATTTAAACCTGTTTGAAAACTGATATCTTCATTAAAGTACCAGTCATTATGCCAGTTAAACTTCAGTGATTGAGATTTCAGATACGCTTTTAAAAATAATGGGTCGTCGCTGCTAGGATTACTTATAGGTGCTAAGTCTCCAGCTGCCGTCACCTGAGTATGTAGAAACTGTTCCACATGGCTAAAAGAAAACGATACAAATGATTGTATACCTTGAGAGAGTGAATAATTTTGTTTTGCATAAACGGAATGTAAAATTGACTCATTAAAACTAAAACCATTCGAGAGCGTTTCAAGGGAGTAAAAATCATCCGCTTGAGTATTGTGATAAAAATAGCCAAATGAACTGTCGCCGTGATCAAGTCTAAGGTGCACGCTACTTTTTTTCAGAGGGTCTTGTGTAGGAATGCGAACACTCGGGTCCTGATTAAAATTATCATCCACCACATAACGTTCACCTTTATCGTCATAAATGCTGGCAAAAACATTCAGATCCCAAGCACCACTTTCTACATGGGTATTTACACTACCAGCCACTCTATTGTGACTACCCGCTTGCAATTGCCAGTCGTCGACCCCTTTTCTAGTTTGTATATTAATCACCCCACTATAGGCCCCCGAACCATAAAGGGCTGAGCTTGGTCCGCGAATAATTTCAATTCGTTCAATTTGGCGCACACTGAACATACGTACCGCGCTATTAGCCGCCCCTGTTCGTGGGTCGTTTAACACTAAACCATCCATCAACAAGAGTATCTCTTTTGACTGATTACCATTACGTCGTCCGCGCGCACTGTACCCATAAGCGTTGGGGGTGTCAGCACTGCGCTGGCTTTGAAAGCCCGCCACATATACTAAAAGTTCGTGAAGATAATCAACCCCTAAAGTCGAAATAAAGGCATGATCAAATACGGTAACGGCAGAAGGGGCATTATTAATGGTTTGCTCAGTCAAGGTAGAACCCGTTACGCGCAAACTTAGTAACTCGCTCAGGCTTAACTCAAATAGACTTTCGTCTATTTGCGAATAGCAGGCGTGACTATGCAATAACAAAAAGGTGAAGGCACACACTACGGGAATAGACGTGTCATAAATTAAACCAAAAGGATTGTTTTTTAACTATAGTCCAATTGATTTCAAAATTGTTCGATTTAAGGGTATTTATGCCCCCTTAAATCGCCACTCTCTCGCTAACGAGCAAAGGCCGCCAGCTCAGTGTTTACTTGCGTTTTAGTAATATGGTTAGCGTAGTTAGATAGGCTTTTAAGCATATTACACACCAGTAAATCAAACATGTTTTCTCGACTAAAACCTGCGGCTAAAAATGCATCCGTTATCTCTTCATTCACAAATCCACGGTCGTTAACCAATGCACGTACAAAATCTACTAAAGCTTTATCTTTTGCATCGTTAATATCTCCGCCATCTCGTATAGCCGCCACGGTTTGTGCATTAGCTTTTAAGCTGTCTCCCATCCAGCTGTGAGCAGCAATACAAAATTCGCAATCATTCACTTCAGATATCGCCAGTAAAGCCACTTGCACTTCAATAGGCGTTAACGAGCTGTGCTTCATTAATTGATCATTAATATGTAGATATGCATTCAGTGCCACAGGGCTTTCAGCCAAATAGCCATATAGGTTAGGCAGCATGCCGTAAGCGGCCTTCACTTCTTTAAGCGTATTTTTGGTGCTATCTGGGGCGGTGTTTTCGTTATACAGGGTAAAATCAGTCATGGTTATCTCTCTTATAAATGAGCTTGTTTGAACACCCATTTAGAATACCCCAGAACACCTGAACGCTTGATACCATTTAGTTCAGGTTATATGATTGATCGTTCACACATATCATCACCGTCACAGGTAACCTTATGCTGTCAGCTCTGCTGAACACCTTTCGCTTACAGGCTCAGGTTTATAGTACTTATCAATTTTGTGGAAACTGGCAAGTAGATGCCCACGCCATTGGCCAAACCTGTTTTCACATGGTTACCACTGGACGCTGCCAGATGAAAATGACAGGCCATGACCCTGTTATTTTAGAGTTGGGAGATTTAGTGGTGTTCCCAAGAGAATTGGCACATCAATTAGTGCCCATGGAAGATGAGCTTAAATCGATGATTCACCAACCCATGGAGATTATTTCGCCCAACGATGCTGTGCCTGGCACTGCCATATTATGCGGCGCGTTAATATTTGAGCACACCGGCTTTAATCATATATTGGATGCTCTGCCCAGTATTTTTGTCATACACGCGAAAGACGCACCCTGGATTCAACCGTTACTGAGCCAAATTAGGTTTGAAATGAATGAACGCCAAACAGGCAGTGACAATATTATTAACCGCCTAAGCGAATTGTTATTTGTGTATGCTTTACGGCACCAAATTAAACTACAACCCGAAAACAGTTTCTTAAATTTATTTGTGCATCAAGCTTTGGCACCGGCTTTAAAAGCAATTAATGACTATCCACAAAACAACTGGTCACTGGAATCGCTAGCATCAAAATGTGCCATGTCGCGAACTAAGTTTTCTTTATTATTTAAAAAAGTCAGCGGACTCACTGTGAATGAGTATTTGACATGGTGGAGAATGCAATTAGCTTATGATTTGTTAAAAAAAGGCAAGCGAATAGCACAGGTTGCCGATCAAGTGGGGTATCAATCAATGGCTTCGTTTAGCCGAGTATTTAAAAAGGCTTATGGAGTGAGCCCTGGAAAAGTCATTTAGAGCTGTTTAAATGGACATGAGAAAAGGTGAAACCCTGTTTTAAGTTATCCCTCAAAACAGGGTTTACATCATATTTTACTTGGCTTCTGCACGGCCAGTAAATTTACGATCTTCAACGTTAATTTTAATACGCTCGCCGGTTGAAATATGCTCAGGTACTTGTACGGTTAAACCGGTAGACAGTACCGCAGGTTTCGTTCTGGCCGTGGCTGATCCGCCTTTAAGTGAGGGATCAGTTTCAACAATGACCAACTCAACCGTTGACGGCAAATCAAGGGCAACAGGCGCATCGTTTACCATGATAACTTGCAGGCCTTGAGTATCTTCGCTGATAAACAATAATTCATCGGCGATTGATTCTTTGCTTAAACTGTAAGCAGTATAGTCTTCGCTGTCCATGAATACGTATTCGTCGCCGTCTGAATAAGAAAACGTCACTGAACGTCTAAACAAGTCAGCCAAACTCAGCATATCTGAATCCTTAAAGGCTTCATCTATCTTGTTGTTGGTCACAACATTGTACATACGCATGCGATAGATACTGCCGCCGGAACGACCTTGAGGAACTGAACGTTCAATTTCTCGCACTACGTACGTTTCACCGTTAATCTCAACCGCGGTATTCTTTTTAATCTCACTGGCTTTAGGCATTCGGTAGCGCTCCTGGTAAAAATTTGACGGTATTATAAGCCCATATTAGAGCAATCGATAATAGAAAGCCGTCTAACGGTGAATATTGATTAAATTTACCCTTATTTACAAGCACTGAAAGGTTTATTGCCTTTAAGCTATTCCTGTTCTGA
Source organism: Bermanella sp. (assembly GCA_029938135.1). Classification (GTDB taxonomy): domain Bacteria; phylum Pseudomonadota; class Gammaproteobacteria; order Pseudomonadales; family Oceanobacteraceae; genus Bermanella. The sequence goes on from JAPYOO010000008.1 coordinate 24,367, forward strand.
ACAAAACCACCCAATATGGTTAAATATCAACCATACCTGGCCGCTTTTGTTATTTATTAAGCGCGAACAAGCCACATCCATACCATATGGCAGGGGCGCTGGTAGCCATTGATTTTATAAAATAAGTACATACAAATAAGAGTTTAAGGTTGATACATGCGCGTATTATCCCTGCCGTTACCCGTATTGCTTTGTGCCACTCTTTTAAGTGCCTGTGGTTTGGTAAGTGACGACGAATCTCAAAAGGTTACTTCCCACCATTTCACACCTGTATCGGGGCAGCTATTTGATACGCCGCTGGCGAATATGAAGTATCACAGCACACATTTCAGTGGCGTCACCAGTAGTCTTGGGGAGTTTTTATACAAGCCAAATGAAAGCATTAGCTTTAGCCTGGGTAACTATCAATTCCCCCAAATTAAAGCTGCACCTAAACTAAACATATTAACGCTTCTACAAACAAAACAGATCACGCCATCAGTGTTAAATCTTAGTCGCCTATTACAATCAATTAGCCTTAAGTCACCTGAAGCTACCTTGCTATTACCTGACTTAAACGGATTTGACTTAAGCCACTTAGACTTAAGCCAGCCCCCTTCACACTTTGCCAAGGATAGCCTTGTGCTGAGTGTGCTTGCCAAATTTGGCAACCAGAAAAATCCACTACAGCTTATCCCTCACCAACAAGCCTTGTATCAATTACAAACTCGCCTTTCAGATACGGTTAGTAGCCGTGAAGCTAGTGAGCGGACAATAATAAGCGAGACGTCAAATGGGTTGTTAACACTGATGAATAAATTAGCCGGTAAAGATGATGTACAAAGGTCTGTACAGTTAGGATCTATATCTTTGGCCAGTATGGCTAACTTTCATTAATCATTCATCCTCATTAAAACCCCCTCCCGTATTGAAGGGGATTGAGCCTTTAACGTTTGTCCATTTTGCTTCCAATCAAGTGTTCTTATCAGCTTTGGTAAACTTAAAAATAGCATGGATGCAAAACCCTCATCCTTATAAAAGTGAGCCATATTGTTAGGCAACAATTGTTTCAATTTCTTTGAAAACTCTGTGGCCACCGGGTCCCCCTCTCCATAAAAAATATGGCAAGGACACACAATCTTAGTTACATCAAAGCCCCACTCTTGAGTCGTCAGTATTATATCGTGCAGCAAGGCTTCAACTCCCTGCCTTACGCTCTCAATGGCTTGCCATTTTGCTCGGCTTTGAATTTGCTCAAGAGCAAGATAGCGGCTATCCACATCATTAAACAACCCTAACAAATGACGGTATGATTTATCGGGTTTACGTTTAAATTCAAACATACTTAATCGCATGGCATATAACGCCATACGTGGCCATGCATGGCAAAATTGAGGAAAATGCCGGTAAAAAAATGGAGCGCCTTTGATTTTACTCGGCTCTACAAAAGGAGCGAAAGACTCAATCAACATCAACTCTTTTACCCGCGCTGGGTAAGCGTAAGCCACGGCCAAAGCAAAACATCCTCCTGCCAACGAGCCAATAAAATAAGCAGACTCTATTTTCAAATGATCAAGTAAGCGCTCCATATCATCGGCAAAATCTAACATTGTGCTGTATACCGGCATGCTTGATAAACCAAAGCCTGCACGCTCAGGTACGATCAAATAATAACCCTGATCAAGCAAAGACTGCATATGAATAGGTGCTTCTAAACGGCAGCTAAGAGATGCATGGCATAACACCAGCGGTGTCTGATTAGTGTCGCCATAAACTCTAAATGACAATAAGCGCTTATCATGCAATTCAAGTATATGGTCTCGAGCAATCCATTGTGATTTTGTAGCTACGGATGGTTTATGCGCAAGAGGTGAACGCAGTAATAATGAAACCAATTCTTGTTGTTTGGCAGTACCGGTCTTTTGTAAAATAGATTTAATGTAATTTCGAATAGTGGCGACAGTACTGTTACGCATCTGTGCAATCTGTTCAGTTGAATAAGCACTGGCCAATTTACCCGCGATAAAAGCTTCGGTGGGAGTTAGCTTATACAAATTTTGTAGCTGCTCATACTGAATGGCCACATTGGGTTGCTGCGAAAGAAATAACGCTGCCACCGCAGTACTTGGCACATTTCCACTGTACATGCTTTGCACTTGATCAATAGGACTAAGCATGGCCAACAACGAGGCGGCCTCACTAGAATGACGGTTAACCGGAATATCCAACAACATCGTTTGTGCATCACTATTGGTGTGCTGACCTAGGGTTTTTAGTTGTTTGGCAATCTGTAATTTTTGTTTGTCATTACCAATATTCAATGCTGCAGGCAGTTGTTTCACGCTATTAATATTTAATACTTTTAATGCGCTTTCATTGGCAAGTGTTACTTGTGCATTTTCATCTAACAGAATAATGGGGAACGGCAATTGGTCAGCAAGGGTGTTGTATAACACCTGACTTTGCTGGCTTTCAAAAAATTTCTGAGAAATTTCAGAAGACTGTTTAAGGTGGGCTAATAGCGAATTGACAGTATTAACATTTTCTTGACCATCAATCTGGCCTTTAAGGTTTTCAACTAACTCTAAATACAGCTCGCCATTGGTAGCCGCTCCGTAAATAAGCTCAATAATTTTCTGGGAATCCTGCCCTGGCGACATGATGTGACTCATCCATTAGATGTTCGTTTATAAGGTACAATTCCTAGATTCATACATGAAGTGCGCCTTTAATTAAGGGCGAAATTAACATAGGAAGGAAGTTTTTACCAGTTGGCACAAGCCTGCTAAGTTGGTACGAATTAGGCTATTCATATGAGGGACGACAGGTTGCCCCTGACTTAGCGTAAAGGTAAAACCCTATTTAATAATTGCTGTTAAGCCGCTATTAAGTAGGACTCTGCCCCTTTCTTGTGACTTTTGTCTTTACGCTGATAAGCACCCTTGCCTTTTTTGGATTTAACAATTCTTTGTCGATATACCGTTGATGTCACTAGGGCCGCTAAAAAGTTATGGTTAACCTGCCCTCGACCCGTTTCAACAGCCCCTTCATGGGCTTCGGCTAAAACATCATGCCGTTTAGATTTTTTGCTCATGTCATTTATCCTTTGATTGGAGGAGATGAGTATATCAATTTTTAGGGGGATACAAAAAGTAGAATCTAAAATAGAGTGCATTTAGGCAATTAGCACTGCCAGCGAGAGTTGATAGCAGCCCTAAACAATGCGGTTGCTGAACTTATGACTCCATTAACTGTCATATTAAAATCACAGAAAAAGTGCATGGAAAAGCAATGAAAAATACACTTAACCTATTTGTTACAAACTTTGTGTTTTGCGCTTTGTTATCTCTAGCCGTGCAAGCCGCGGCTCAACAAGACGCCACTCAAAGTGTGCTACCTGCAATAGTGCACCTGCAGGGAGTAGGAAGTATTGCAGGTATAGGCATACAAGGAAAAAATTTAGGCGATGATGACTTTTCTGCATTAGCTATGGCGGCTGCAGGGGATGCTCAGGGCGCACTTTTGTCAGTGTCTGAGCTACCTTGGGCCAACGGGTCCCTATCTCTTACTACAGCATTGATCACCGACATCACCCTAGATACTCAATATGCTCGTGGCACCAACACCACCACAGAATATGAGCAACACCTCAACGGACTGGCTCAGTTTGCCCGCCTTAATACTCGCATAAACCCGCAACAACATTGGTACGCAAACGTAGGAATAAGCTTAGTGTCATTAGAAGGTTACAGCGATCGCCATGGAGTTGATATTGTTATCAATCAAGCGGGCCTGCACGACGTATTTACCACTATGGCAGCCGTGGGCATAAACTATGACAAACAAGCATTATCCAATAACACACCAGGGATAAAAGCCAACATTGAATTGGCCAGTTTATTATTTCGCGCCGGTCAAAGTGATCAAGCGCAACTAAACTACAGCACCAGTTATATCTACCCCATTAACGATGCAACAAAACTCACAGGCTATATTCGTGGCAGCCACGGGTTTGTACTGGCTAAAAAATCTGACTACGATCAAGTCTCTGAGGTGTTGGCTGAAATAGATGGCCAATGTGATACGGCAGCCTGTACTGAACTTGAAAATGATTTGGCTAACTACATTGTAAAGGGTAACAAAAATGGTAATGCACAAGCGTTGGGCGGCGCCTACGGTTTACGCAGTTACAGCGAACAATATATTAAAGGGGCTAATACATTATTAGAGGGGATAGAACTGGCTATAACCTTGCCCGTTGTGATGAAAGCAGGCAATAGCATTGAACTGGTGTCTTTTGTTGAAGCCGGACAAGCCAATGATGCACTTTCAGAATTAGTAAACGATTCCCTTTATAGCCTAGGTGCCGGCGCACGTTTTAACATTGGAAACGTGCCCATTCGCTTAGAAGCGGCCGTGGGCAGTGATGACACACAAGCTTGGTATTTAACTGCAGGTAAACGCTGGTAGCGTGCATGCCTTACTGTTAGTTTAAAGCGCCACCCATTAAGCCAGCTATTTATTAGTAATACACCGTATTCACACTGCCTAAAACACATCTTCATTATCACATTTTTTGCTGCACACCATATTGTTTCATTATTTTAGAGAATGTCCCGCTTAAGCGGATTGTCTTCAAACCAAGGTTAAAGTCCCTCAATATTTCTTGATATTTAGGACCGGCTTTGGAAAACGCTACAAACGTGTCTTCACTCTCAACCACCACACCCACCTCTTCTATGGCATTTACGTTAGGGTATTTTTTATTTAACAGGTACTGCATCACCATCTGATCCATTAATGTGAATTCAATCCGCCGTTTAACCAGTTTATCTACATTTAACTCATCACGGCTTACCTCTTCAATTTTAACATCAACCCATTTTAAAGCGTCTGGTTGAGCGTATCCCCGAACTACTCCTAAGGTATAAGGCTGTAAACTGTTAAACCCGCTAAAATCAAACTTAAAATCCTTATGTTTAAAAAGCACGGTATTATTTACACCAATAGGCTGTGAAAAGGCCAGCCAGCTTTGACGCGCAGGCCTAAACCAAATACCCAAAATACCGTGATAGCGGTCGGCCTTACTTTCAACCAAGAGTCTTGTCCATGGTAAATAGGTTAATTTCAATTGATAACCCGATACGTTAAAAGCTGCACGGGTGATGGCCACTAAAAAACCATCACCTGCTATTTCAGGCGTTGTGTAGGGTGGAAACACAGTGGTAACTAAGGATACTGTTTTAGGGTTAAGTGCCACTGAAGGAGTTTGCGACCAGCAAAAAGGCGTAAAGAAGATTAAAATGATCACAAAAGACGCGCCATACTTAAACCGCCGGCCATGTGTCTGCATCATAATCTGGCCCAACCTCTTAAATAGTAAACACTATGATCAAATGTGTATTTTTAATAATTGTAGCAACTAATTAAGGCCCCACCAGTTTAGGTAATATTCACCGCATTTAAAAATGCGCCTTAAAGTAACGACTGATAATAATAAAAGGCCAACATTCATTCACCTTTCAATACATCGCGTTTGACTGTCAATAAACGCTTAATAAAACCCTTTGAGACATGCCGCTGAACACCCTGTATTCCAGTGTTTTAGTCTATCGCTCAAAGCAAGCAATACTATAGGGTTAACGGCCGGTTTGTTATGGCTTGGACATGTATTCAATCTCTTCAGGCACAATTTTTAACCTATAAAAATCAGCGAACAGACTTTACACAGCCCTGCTTTTTTTACTTCAAGTCAATAAATGGTCAAATTTTATATATGCCCTAACCTTAAAGTACCTATACTTTAAAGTGGAGCTTTCATGTGGAACGCACTGGCCATACGGCATAAGCTTTCAATTGTGATTGGTGGCGCACTATTACTTAGCCTTTTAATATCAACCATTATCAGTAATAACGCCATGCGTGATATGGTGATGGGCCGCATGAAAATCCAAGAAATACCGGCCACCTTAAACTCAGTGGCCAACGCCATTGAAAAAGAGATCAATATTCCTTTGGCCATATCAAAGTCCATGGCACAAAATCACTTTACTAATAAATGGATACGCCAAGGAGAGCCTGATACTTTACTGCCAGATGTAATTGAATATTTAAAAGTATCCAAAACTGAAAACAACGCTATTACCTCCTATATTGTTTCCGGTAAAACCAAAAATTACTACACGCCACAAGGGATTTCTCGGCAAGTTAAACCCGGTTCCGACGATTGGTTTTTTAACTTTATAAAAAGTAATAGAACGTATTCTTTAGACATAGATATAGATGTAAAACTTAAAAAAGCAGCTCTGTTTATTAATTATCGAACCACAGACGGCAGTAGCGTTGCTGGAATTGGCATGGGCATCAATCAGGTAGTGGATCTTGTTAAAAACTATCAGATAGGTGAAAACGGCTTGGTTTATATCACTGATCCTGAGGGTAAAATTAAAATTCACCCAGACCCTTCGGTACAAAGTGATACTGATTTAAATACGTATTTGGGCGATAGCGTTACTAAGCGATTACTCAACAAAAAATCTACCCAAGTGTTAGAGACCAACAAAAAAGAAGACGCTATTTTATCGGCCCAATACATTCCCAGCCTTAACTGGTTTATTGTGGCCCAAATCCCCACCGACGAAGTCACCGGCCCCATTAATGCTTCCTCGTTAAAATTAGTTGGGTTGAACATTATTGTCGCCATACTATTAATTAGCGTGGGTCTTTGGGTGGCCATGGGGGTTGCAAAACCGGTATCTAATGCGGCCAGAATGCTGAATACCATCGCTTCAGGAGATGCTGACCTTACACGACAAATGCCGGTTACCACTGGGGATGAAGTGGGTAGACTGGCAAAATCCTTTAACAATTTTATCTCTCAATTAAGGGTGCTTATTCAGTCTGTGAGTATTAATGCGGTAAGTGTTAGTGATGCCGCCCACGAGTTATCTGATGCAGCAAAATCCACCGAGCAGAATACCGAAAATCAGCAGCAAAGTGTTGATATGGTGGCCGCGGCCATTAATCAAATGGGGGCAACCGTTCAAGAAATTTCAAAAAATGCCCACGACACCGCCGATTCAGCTAAGCGTGCGGCCATTAACAGTCAAGATGGACAAGCCGTCGTAAACACGACCGTTACTGGTATTAACAGCTTGTACGATAAAGTACAAAGTGCCTCTGACGTAATTGAAACACTGGCCAAAGATGTTGGTGAAATCAGTAGTATTTTGGCGGTGATTCAAGGTATCTCAGAGCAAACTAATCTGCTTGCGTTAAATGCGGCCATAGAAGCGGCCCGCGCTGGCGAACAAGGCCGAGGCTTTGCAGTAGTGGCCGATGAAGTAAGAACGCTGGCTAAACGTACCCAAGAATCAACCGAAGAAATAAACAGCATGATTCACAAACTGCAAAATGGTGCACAAGAAGCCGTAAGCGCCATGAATGCCGGCATTGAAACCGCGCAAGATTCCGTGGCCAGTGCTGATTCTGCCGGCCAATCGTTGCTGCAAATTACCAATGCCATCAATTCCATCAGTGATTTAAGTATTCAAGTGGCCACTGCCACTGAACAGCAAAGCTCTGTCGTTGAAGACCTAAACAATCACATTTTAAACATTAAAGAGATGTCAGATAATACAGCCGAACAAACCCGTACTATTAGTGATAAATGCGCCGCCCTTAACCAGTCGTCAGATACCTTAACGGGCCTTGTGAATAATTTTAAGATTTAACTTAATTAAAGTGAACCCTTAATACACATAACAAATCGCCATTACTAAAATAAGTAGATCCGATAGTGACCAGCGATCGAACATAAATCCAATTCTTGGGTAGCCATGCCTTTGAGCACAAGACCAAATCCCAGCCGAGCCTCTAGCTGGATACTCTTAGGAGTCGCCGTAGAGACCTCCAAGCCAGCGCTTCTGCGCCACTTGAAAACACTTATTAAGAGTTATAACTTGATCGACCTGAGTCATCGGGTAAGAAAATACACATTCGCAATCCACTGAGACGTGAAAGGGTAAACAAAACAGGCACTAACGAATTTAACTTGTTAGATGTACGTGACTAATGGAATGATTTAACGTGGCATTGAATTTGTTTGCAGGGAGGTATTGGACAAGCTTATACGTTTTAATTATGAGCTGGGCCGTTTTTACACGAGTCTAATTTTAGTTTTTCTTGATACATATGGACTCAAGTGTTTTATACATAAAAAAGCCTTTAGGCGTGAACCTAAAGGCTTTTTTTATTACAGCCTAGAAATTAGGCTTCTTCAGGCTTATTCAACAACTCAGCAATGATCTTGTTCATCTCTACAGGCATTTGTGCCAATACAGCGCTTTCAGCTAAAGTAATGTCTTTTTCGATGTAAGAAACGATTTTCTTTGTTTCCATATCCATTACGCCGCCAAAAGCCGTTACTTTTTTCATAAAAGGAATTTGCATGCCGCTGGCTGAATCAACATGTAAAACAATTACGTACTTGAAGTTGTAGTTAGGATCTTTAATAGCACCAAGATCTTTAAGCTTACCCGTAAGCATTTTCATTTTAGTGTCTAGATCTGTTGCATATTTTGCAGCAGAACCCGTCATTTCCATTTTGTCTTTTTTAGCTTGACGACGCATGTTTTCACCCAGCGTCCAAGATAAATTACCCACTGCACTGTAAAGTTGCTGACCAGATATAACAGCAGCGCCGTATTCACTTAGTGCACCTGAAGAAATGGCTAAACCCGTTTTAAGGTTGTCACCAGGAACGCCGTGCAAACTAATTGGAAAGATGAATGCAGGAGCGCTAGCGCTAACCGTTAAAGGGAATTCTTGGCCTGCATTACGCTTAGTCATTGAAGAACTACAGCCAGATAAAGCAGTGGCGAAAACAACAGCAGCTACAACAGCCACGCGGGAAAATAATTTCATTTGATACATCCTTATATTTGGAGCGAACATATTAGTTTTGAATATCTAATAGTACAAATATATTAATGAAAAATAAGATTAATGCATTAGATGTTTTTCTGTATTGATTAAAATACATTTAAGCTCTTAAGTTATTCCCAGTGCAGTAACAAGTGATCCATATCACAAAAACACCACTTGTATCTAATCACTTACAAAATAAATCAGAGCACCATTGTTTATACTTACAAACAATGAACACTAAAAATCACACTATAGTATTGATTCTAAATTCCCCATTAATGCTATCCACACATTAATTTGCGATACAACCCGCTGTTAATTCACTTTAATTTTTATTCGTGAAGAAGCGAATACACAATTAGAAACATAGAATCGTTATGATCAACAACATCAGTGGCGCCAACCACACATTAATAAATATTTTAATCACAAAACAATACAATCCAAGGTAATATTCTCCCGTCAATTATAGAAAACGCTGTATAAATGAAACTGGCATCCATTTTATCGGTGGAGACAATTACCGTGTTATATGTAAGTTAATATAGAGAAATCTTTAGATGAACGCTTCTTTAAAACGATTACAACGCTATTTAGAAGAAGAGCGAAAAAATGGAAACGCTTTTCCACAAGGGGCCGTTTTATGCACAGTTTCCAAAGATGGCGTCCCTCGCTCAAGGGTTGTTGGAACAATGTTTGATGATGAGTGGCGACCCAAATTCCATACATCACCTATATCAAGGAAAGTAGAAGACATTAAGCATACTTGTACAGCGTCATTGACCTACTCTTTTCAGAATTCATTACGGTCAGTTAGCATCGAGGGCATTCTGAGTCCATTAGGAAAAGAAGAGCTGGATAGTGATTGGATGCTTTTCAATCTAGACTTTCGAAAACATTACCTAGCTTTTGGTAAAATATCCGGCCAAGTCATAAAGTCGTTAGATAAACTTAGGCTAAAACGCGACTCATTTGTTTCCGGAGAAGAAGCCACTCGACCAGAAAGTTTCATAGGATACAAATTTTCAATCATTAATAGAGTGTCCTTTTATACTGTGAAAGATGGGGACTTTGCAGAAAGCTTATCGTACGAAAAAGGCACTCAACAAGATTCATGGGTAGAAGTGCTACATATACCTTAGCAACACACAGACAACCTCAAGTAGGGCAGGCATATTATCAAATACCCATAATGGCATGCCTTGACCTACGACTAACGCCAATATTAGTTACGAAAAAGCTGCCCCCCTTAAGTAAACAATCAATCAAAATAGTATGAATTAACCTCTTATTTATGACCAATTGCCATAAATAAGCACTGCTGGCGGTATTGGAGGGCTTATTGAGCAGATAACTTACTGTCTAAGTATCACTATTTTTGGCAAATACAGTTCAAATTTGTTAAAATATTTCTTAACGGCTTTAATTAGCATCGATTCGGCTGTAGCGTACATCGTAATCTTAGTTCTATCAGATACAGCCAAATAAGCTTAACAAGACTAACCAGAGGTGGAATTCTTCGCTCTCTGGCTGGTTTAAACTATAAAAGAGGCATATTGAGTGCAAGAAAAAATTACCGTGGTAGTTGACTACCTAAACGAAGTAAAAACACGCTGCACCTTCAATGCGGCGGCTGAAGCACTAGGTATCACACCCCAAGCGCTGAAAAAGCACTTAGGTGATGCACGCCCAGAAGTTTCTTGGTTTGTAAGCCCTACATCAGGTGAGCCTATGCGCTACACCGACAGCGAAAAGCACCCTGAGCTATATCGCACAACACGTATCATTACGTCTTCAAAGGTTTTAAAACGTAACCTTGATCTGTAATTAGTTAAAAAGGCGCTTAAGACCGATCGGTTACGGCGTCGTTTTAACTTAGCGGTACATTCAACGCTGTAATTTTCAAGCGTCTTTGATACCTACCGCTGCTCCCCCTATTTTTACCTTTACTGACCCTCTAAACGTTATACTAACCATACTGGCAACAAACCTAACTGCCAGACACGCACCTTGTTATTTTCACTTTCTGCTTTTTTCACCGCTCCCCCAAAGACTACTGACCCAATATTAATTTTTTAATACAAATACTAATGATGCAACCATTTACAGGCCTTACCTGCTAAGCTCATTTGGAATTTTAAGCCCATTAAATTCAGTGGCATCTCATAACGTGACAAACGGCTAAACGTGATTGCATATTAAGCGCACACTCGTGCTTTATACTAAGGATATGAAATGAATATCAGCAAATACCCTCTTCATGGCTCTTGCCAGTGTGGCGGTGTCTCCTACACTCTTTTAGAAGCCCCACAAATGGTCGTTGCATGCCACTGCAAGGAATGCCAAAAGCTTTCAACCAGTGCATTCAGTATCACGGCCATGGTTAATTCACGTTCAGTGGAATTTAAAGGTGAGATGTCGCAATGGAATCGCCCAGCAGACAGTGGCAATATAAGCGCTGCAAAATTTTGCCCAACCTGCGGTAACCGCATATATCACTTTAATCCAGCCGAACCCGAAAAAATTAAACTTAAGCCCAGCAATCTTGATGACACCTCAATAATTGACCCAACCGTTCATGTTTGGTTGAGCGAAAAACAAGATTGGGTAAAGATACCAGCGGGCGTTAAAACCTTTGACAAGCAGCCTTAAAAAAAGTCAATAAAGCGCTCCACAGCTTTCTTTTTAAGCGTGTGACACGCTTTTTCCCATGATCAATTTCATAAAACGTACAGCCCATAGAAAACTCTCGCAATACACGAAAGGAAAACAAACATACACTTTTAAAGTTTTACACACGCAAAAAACCTTCATTCATGGGCCAGCCATTGGCCCAATTTAATGCTTAATAATTTACTATCTATGGGCTTCGTCATGTAATCATTCATGCCCGCTGCGAGGCATTTCTCTTTATCCCCTTTCATGGCATTAGCGGTCATGGCTAAAATGGGGATATCCTGATTAACAATGCCGGCTGCACCTAAACGAATCTGCCGAGTGGCTTCGTAGCCATCCATTTCGGGCATTTGGCAATCCATTAAAATAATCTGGTAGGGTGCGGTGTGAGGCGCACCATTTAAAGAGGCAATGGCCTCTACCCCGTTACCGGCTACATCTGCGCTAAGTGATAAATCCTCCAGTATATTTAACGCCACCATTTGATTAATGGCATTATCTTCAACCAATAATATTCGTACAGCTGGATTAAATGCTTGCTGCACGTCTTGGGTAAGAATCGGTTCGGCATTTTCTGCAGCCTGACTCGTGCCCGTCTCACTTAATAAAGACAAAACCTCCACTAAATTATGCGCAGTGGCTGGTTTTCGGAAATAACCCGATAAAGACAACTCAGACAGGTAATCATCGCTTACTTGCTGCGCCATGGACGTCATAACTACCCGCTTACTTTGATCAAAACGTTTATCTTGCTGGATTGTTTTGGCTAACTCACTGCCCTTTTGAATAGGCATATCCATATCAATTAATATTAAGTCAAACCCCTTTTGATTATCCGAATACTCTTTATGCAAACACTCAAGGGCTTGATCCGCACTTACCGCATCAATCACTTTAGCTCCCCAATGCCTATACTGCTCACATAAGACCTGCAAGTTCTTACGATTATCATCCACCACTAATATGTTCAAACGCGTGACATCTTGCCCCGCTAAAATATCAGCTGATTGCTGGCAACTTCGCAGAATAATATTAAAATCAAAGCGACTGCCACGGCCTACCTCGCTGTTCACGCTGATACCGCCGCCCATTAACTCAGATAGCTGCTTAGCAATAGACAAACCTAAGCCTGTGCCACCAAATTGCCGAGTAGTGGATGCATCGGCTTGAGTGAATGGTTTAAATAATTTTTCGGTTTGATGTTGGTCAATTCCAATGCCGGTATCTACGACACTGCAATTAAATTGTAATTCAGACGGACTAATAATCTTAATCTCGCCACGAATAATAATCTCGCCTTGTTCTGTAAACTTAATGGCGTTGCCCACTAAGTTCACTAAGATTTGTCGTAACCGTCCAGGATCTCCCATTACATTAGCGACATCAATATGAGTGGTATCCAGTACTAATTCCAAGCCTTTGTCTTGAGCCCTATTTGCCATAGATTCAGCAAAACTGCCAAGTTCAGTACGCAGGTCAAATTCTATTTCTTCAAGTTCCAACTTCCCGGATTCAATTTTAGTAAAATCTAGGATATCATTAATGATAAGTAATAAAGACTTGGCACAATCATTTGCTACATCCGCATAATGGTATTGATCTTGCGGTAGTTTAGAGCGCATCAATAAACCCAGCATGCCCATAATGCCATTCATCGGGGTGCGAATCTCATGGCTCATGCAGGCTAAAAACTCCGATTTGGCCGCGTTTAGCTGCATATTTTTTTCGTTGAGTTCTTCCAATTCGGTGGCACGCAGCCCAAGATTCATGAGTAAATCTTCACGCTCTATATCGGTAATATAGTTGTGAACCTTTATTGCTAGCCTTTCATTACACTGCTCAAGCAATTGGGTATCATTATTTTTTGGAACGCAAATATGACACGTCACCAATACGGCTATGCACTGGTTATTATGGAATAATGGGTATGACTGAATACGAAATAATTCGGCTTTTCCCAGCTTAAAATCAAACTGCAATTTTTCTTCATGCATATTGAATTCAAATGAGGTTTCACGTTTTAATCTAAAGCAGTTTTCAGCTATGTCCATCTTAACGAGTGCATCAATATTCAGGTTTTCATGGTCAAGGGTTGATATATTTAAACAGGTTAATTCGCCCCCCTCTGCGGCCACAAACAAGGCACTACAAGGCAGGTTAAATAACTCCCTAATAGTCTGCGTGGCATTTATTAAGGCTTGTTTTGAATTCTCCCCAGCCATTGCATCCGTAAAGGCCGCAATAAGTACATAACCCCTTTGCGCCTGAGAAATACTGTCACGCATAGTATCTAGCGATAACAATAATTTCCCGGTTTCATCTTTAGGAGTCGCGTGCTCAAATTCTCGCAAGTCCCCCCCTGCAATTCGTGCTGACATATCCACGGCCAACTGAAACGATTGTGAAACAGAACGAGAAATAAATAGACTTAACAATGTTACCAAAATAAATATGACCCCACCCAAGCCATACCCTAATGTTTGCACCTGATCATTTTGTTGATTTAGTTCAATGACTTTTTGCTTGAAGGACCGATAAACAATAGATTTTAAGGCATCGTAACTCTCATCAAATAACCGAGAGCTGGCGCTCATATTTTTAAGCGCTCGTATTTTTGGCGCTTCATCCTCGGGCGCTTCAAGCGACAGAGTAACAAACACGCGGGCGTATTGATGAAATTGGCGATACAACGCAATGAGTTGTGTCGACTCCGTTTGTAACTGAGGAATGGTATTTTTAATGAACTCGTAGGAGCTCAGGATTTCAGCGGCTACCTTTTCTGAAGCCTGCAATATACTAATATCCTCAAAATCCACCGCATCGGCCAGCAGTGTTCGATAACGGCCTACATTACTTTCAAGCCCAGACAGCTCGGTCAGCACCACAAATTCTTGTGTACTAAGGGAAGTTAATAACACTCGATTACGTTGATTACTATAAATATTCACCGCTAAATAAAGCGTAAACCCCAGTATTCCCACAAGCCCAATAGCGAATATTTTTGACTTAATGGAGTGCCTGATTTTCATAAGAAAAACAAACCTTTAGCGATTAACCTTAGTGTCATCATAGATATTGATGAGAGCTGATATTGGCCAAGTTACAGAGACTCCTAATTAGCGAAGGTACTCATTCATTAAATTATAGCAGTAACTTTGCCCGCTGATTGGAATGGGCCAAACCTGCCACCGATTTACCTCTAAACATGCAAATTCTCTGAAAACACCTATATTAAATATGTGTCAGTTTAGAACTTAACACGCTAAACAACCCACTCAACCACTTGCCTGAAGCAGGAACTCACCTCCCATGAAACACTATCATGCTGCTAAACAGCCAATTCAGCGTGTTTTATCATGTTTACTGTGGTGTTGGCTTATGAATATAGGCATTGCCCAAAGCGCCACGCTAGATAACGTCACCATTAATGGCTATTTAAGCTTTGAATACGAGCGTCACCTCGATGGCGACAAAACAAATATCAGCAACGAGTCGGTGGGTGATGCCAATGGCTCGTTTGACATGGACTTATTTGACTTAGTCATTAATATTCAAGCCACCGACAACCTACGAGTGGCCACCGATTTAACTTGGGAGCACGGTGCTGCCACAGAAGACGATCGTGGCAATGTCGCCATGGAATATGCCTTTGCCGAATACACCCTAAGCCAACACACTAAAGTACGAGCCGGAAAAATGTTCACGCAATTTGGTATTTATAACGAAATCCACACTGCTAAACCGGCCTCTTTATCCGTAAAGGAGCCCTTAACCACCAACAAAAATAATAAGCTTGGAAGCGATGTTCGTTTTTACCCACGCTGGTTAAATGGCCTCGCGGTCTCCGGCCACTACCAACTTCCCGCATCTTCGTGGGATTATGTATTGCAATTGTCCAACGGTGAATCCCAAGAGGTTAATCCGTACGAAGAGGATGACAATATACACAAAGCATTTAACGGCCGTTTTCGATACCGTCCAGGGGATGCTTGGCAGCTGGGACTTTCTTTTTATCGGGACACAATGGAAGATTCAGCCGCTCAAATTAAAATTGGAAGCTACGGCCTACAAGTTGAATGGGAGTCACAAGGCAACACAGAATTGGGCATAGAGTTTGAATATGTATCAGGCAATGAAGATCATTCAAACGGCGCCAATATCAACCGCAATGCCTATACCTTAATGATGTATCAACCCATCACCGATACCGTCACCCCTTATGTGAGGTATGAATACCTAGAGCCTAATACAGATGTAACCAGTGACGAAGCGAGTGTCTTAGTATTGGGCGGCAATATTCTAATCGATGAAAATATGTTTCTTAAGATTGAACTGGATCATTTTAAAGGTGAGGACAATAACGCTGACGTGGGTGGCGCCACATACAGTGAATTAAAAATATCCTTGTCGGTTGGTTTTTAATGATGACCAGTGGCAGACATTTTATGAAGATGAGCATTACATCAGTCATATTAATACTGGTTTGTATAAACCAAACATACGCACAATCCTTACTTGCCAATAATCAAGTGGGTGAGGAAAGCCTCAGCCCTCAAGAAATTAAATCCATTTTTTTAGGTACCACCTCACACTGGAAAAACGGACTTCCCATATCTTTATGCATAGATACCAGCAACCAAGAGTCATTTAAGCATTTTATTAAAAATGCGCTAGGGAAAAATGTAAGATCGTTTAAAAGAGTGTGGAGCAAACGCGTGTTTTCAGGCGCCTCTTCCGCCCTACCCCTGCTTATCAATGACACTGAAAGAGCTCTTAAATATGTAAGCGAAAAGCAAGGAGCCGTTTGCTTTATAGAATCAGCCCCCATTCCTTTACCCAAACATACTAAACAACTGAGCAGCCAAATAGATAACGAGCATTAAAAGCGCCCGTTATATTAAGAGCGCTTAATGTCATTCAACTTATATTTGCGGATGTTATGCTGCTAAAGTTTCCTCAACAAAGTCTAAACGGTCTTGCCCAAAGAACATATCTTTACCCAAATACATAGTAGGCACACCGTAGCCACCGCGTTTAACCAATTCGCCGGTGGTGTCTTTAAGTTGATCTTTTATGGAATCGCTGTTTACAAGCGCTTGGAATTCTTCTGCGTTTATATTTAATTTTTTTACCACGCTTGCCAAGGCCTCAGGCTTAGAAAAATCCACTTTTCCAACCCACATCCCATCAAACACCATTTTTAAATACTCCATTTCCATAGATAACTCTTTGGCAGCATAATAACCTCGCATAAGTGGCAAAGTGTTAAGCGGAAAATATGGATTAAAATTCATTTCAACTTGATAACGTTTGGCAAAGCGCGGTAAATCAATCGCCATATAACGGCCCTTTGGTGCCAATAATATAGGCGAGGTATTGCCTGTGCTTTTAAATACACCACCCAACAATACGCCCTTGTATTCTATATCCGCATTATATTTCTCTTGCAACTGTTGCAATCGGTTAAACGCTAAAAATGCGGTGGGACTTGCAAAATCAAAATAAAACTCAATTTTTTTACTCATTTTTATTCTCTACCTTTTATTCAAAGTTATATTTATGTTTTTGTTCATTAACCTTTATAAGGCTTACCATTTTTCGCTCCATGGACGAACATCCAACTCAAACGTCCAGGCATTACGAGGCTGATTGTGAAGCATCACATAGTTGGCGGCTAAATCGTCGGGGTTAACAATACCGTCTGGACCTGCAGCTTTCACTTGAGATGGGAAATTAGAATGAATAAAGTCGGTATCCACCATGGCATCTATTACCACGTGTGCCACATGAATATTTTTAGGGCCTAACTCACGCGCCATGCTTTGCGCTAAAGCCTTAAGTCCCTGCTTGGCACTGCTAAACGCCGCAAAAATAGACCCGCCACGGACACTGGCGGTAGCGCCTGTAAAAATAATGGTGCCCCGCTGTCGCTTAACCATATATTGAGCCGCCTCACGACCCGTTAAAAAACCAGCAAAACACGCCATTTCCCAAATTTTATAAAACTTTTTACTGCTCGTTGCCAAAATACTCATGGGGACATTGGCCCCGATATTAAAGACCACGACCTCTAACGCCCCCACACTGGCTTCAATTTCTTTAAACAGGGTCTGTACCTCTTCTTCTTTACGAGCATCACAGGCAAAACCGTGGGCAATCCCCCCTTGAGCGTGTATTTGTTCAACCAAGGGGGCCAGCTTTTCACCGTCACGACGCACCAGGCACACCGTATGGCCTTGCTGCGCAAACTTACGGGCAATAGCGCTGCCGATCGCGTCTCCAGCCCCCATAACCAATACTGCCCCTTTGCTTGGGCCGGCTATTTTCTCGTCTATATTAGTCATATTACTTCCACCCCTGCCCTTAGTCAGTTCCAAATTGGAACTCGATAGTAGGTTCCATTTTAGAACTTGTAAAGCTATAATTTACCCCCCCCCACTTAAGGCTCGATTAATGCGCTGGAATGAAATAGAGAGCGATGTATGCTCAGTTGCGCGCACCCTATCTGTGGTGGGCGATCGCTGGACGTTATTGATATTGCGAGATTGTTTTTTGGGAAGTCGCCGTTTTGACGAATTCCAAAAGAACATCGGTTTAAGCCGACACCGCTTAACCGACCGTTTAAATAAGTTAGTAGAACATGAATTACTATTAAAAAAGCCTTACCAAGACAACCCTCCTAGAAGCGAATATGTATTAACCGCAAAAGGAAAAGACATACACCCTGTACTAGTGACATTAACAGGTTGGGGCAATAAATGGATGCAGGATGGGGATGGTGTGCCTTTGCTGTATCACCATAAAAAATGTGAACACATCACCCAACCACAACTAAGTTGTGATCACTGTGGCGACAGCATTGATGCGAGTAACATGTATGTGACGCCAGGTCCTGGGATTTTAAAAAAGCTACAACGAGGCGTGAGTCCAAGCTACGTGCCCAAACGCTTGCTAAAGCTATTTAAAGACACACTAAACCTAGACGCACAAAAATAAAAAACCGCGTTTATTCGCCAATAAAGCCACCGGTTTGATGACGCCATAACTGACTATAAATACCTTTAGAATCTACCAATTCTTGGTGGCTACCCTGTTCCACAATTCGGCCTTCATCTAGCACCACCAAGCGGTCCATAGCCGCAATGGTGGATAAACGGTGCGCGATGGCAATAACCGTTTTACCTTGCATCAATACACTTAAGCTATGTTGAATGGCCGCCTCTACTTCGCTGTCTA
Organism: Bermanella sp.; assembly: GCA_029938135.1. Taxonomy (GTDB): domain Bacteria; phylum Pseudomonadota; class Gammaproteobacteria; order Pseudomonadales; family Oceanobacteraceae; genus Bermanella. Next base: position 43,186 of record JAPYOO010000008.1, read on the forward strand.
AGGCTGAGGTAGCTTCATCTAGTATTAATATAGGAGCGTCTTTTAACAGTACCCGTGCAATGGCTATACGCTGACGTTGGCCGCCGGATAATTTTACTCCGCGCTCTCCTACCTGTGCATCAAAACCGGTATTGCCTTTAGGGTCGGTAAGGTTAAGAATAAATTCATAGGCTTCTGCTTTTTTAGCGGCATCGATCATTTCTTCTTCGCTAGCGTCTGGGTGACCGTATAAAATATTGTCACGCACCGAACGATGCAAAAGCGAGGTATCTTGCGTTACCATGCCAATTTGTGCGCGTAAACTTTCTTGCTGTATGGCGCTTATATCCTGCCCATCAATACAAATTTTGCCGCCATTAATATCGTAAAAACGCAGTAGTAAATTCACTAATGTAGATTTACCCGCGCCACTGCGCCCTACTAAACCGACTTTTTCGCCGGGTCTAATATCTAGCATTAACTCATTGAATACTGATTTTTGTTTGACGCCTGATTGTGCACTCTTGTCATCATTAGAGGCGTCGTAATTAAAGGCTACCTTGTCAAATACTATGGCACCTTCACTGACGTTTAATAACGGTGCATTCTTTTTATCTTGCACCTCTTGTGGTTGCGATAACGTACCCATGCCATCGACAACAGTCCCTATATTCTCAAAAAGACTGCTCACTTCCCACATTATCCACTCAGCCATACCGTTAAGACGTAATGACAAACTAATGGCCACAGCAATGGCCCCCACCGTAATAAAGCCATCACTCCATAAATACAAAGAATACGCGCCGATGGTAAATACCAGTAAATGGTTAATAAAATCCACACTGATGTTCAGCCCCACGGCCAGGCGCATCTGCAAATAGACGGTTTTTAAAAATCCATCCATGCCCTGTTGGGCGTAGTCACTCTCACGCTGACTATGACTAAAAAGTTTAACGGTACTAATATTGGTATAGCTATCAACGATTCGACCTGTCATGTCACTACGGGCATCCGCTTGTGAACTGGCGACATTTTTAAGTTGCGGTACAAATTTAATTTGGATCAATATATACAGCACCAACCAGATTAAAACGGGGATCATTAAACGCCAATCTGCGGCGGCAATAATGACCAGCATGACGCTGAAGTACACCACGATATACACCATTACATTCAATAGTTTCATGACACTTTCGCGCACGGCTAAAGACGTTTGCATGACTTTAGTGGCGATGCGTCCTGAAAATTCACTTTCATAAAATGACATGCTTTGCTTGAGTAAATAGCGGTGCGCTTTCCAACGAATGGACATGGGCATATTCCCCATGAGCGTTTGATGAATAACTAAAGAATGCAATAACGATAACAATGGCATACCAATTAACAACATGAAGCCTATGAAAAAAAGCTGGCGGCCATTTTCCTGCAATAACAGTTTTGGCTCTTTATCAACTAACCAATCGACCAACTGCCCCATAAAACCAAACAAATACACTTCAAAGGCCGCAATAGTAGCAGTTAGCAGTGCCATCAGAATTAATGGTTTGCCCATACCTTGTGTGTAATGGCGGCAAAAAGCCCACATGGTATTAGGTGCTTGCACGGGTTCTTGGGGGGGGTAGGGATTAATGATTTTTTCAAAAAAAGAAAACATCTTGAATTCAACTCGCTGGTACACAATACAGATTTAGTCACATATTGTAGCTGCTTCACCTACGCAGGTCTTGGTTATTAAGAACCAAGAGCTTTGAATTTTTACTCAATTTTGAATGTAAACAGACCCCTGACAGCCACATTAATCCGTTGTTTAGCAAACACAGGCTGCTACGCCACACATGTCAGTATACTTTTCAACCAGCCTGAATGTTTTTAGTGGCTAGCAGGCTAATTACAGAGCCCCACCCAACTTTAAATGAATATAGCTCACCATTATCAAATAAAACTTGAATATTTCTAATAATAGATTTTTAATACAAACATCTAATACACTGGCATTACGTGACAGCAATATGAAAATAGAGCTCAGGCACCTCAAAACCCTTAAGGCGCTGCATTCAACCGGCAGCCTAGTGGAAGCTGCTGCATTGATTCATTTAACCCAGTCAGCCCTTTCACACCAGCTAAAGGAATTAGAAAGCCGCTTAGATCAGCCCTTGTTTTATCGTAAAACCAAACCGGTACGTTTCACTCCTGCTGGGCAACGATTGCTTGAATTAGCGAACTCGGTACTACCTCAGATTGAAGCCAGCGAACGCGATCTGTCACGCATACGCCAAGGCCGTAAAGGTCGATTAAACATCACCATTGAATGCCACA
>JAPYOO010000499.1 GCA_029938135.1 Bermanella sp.
TCGCCACTATGGAGAAAAAAGGCTGCGCTACCGGCCTTACTGCCATTCACCCAATCTCAGGCAAGGAAGTCCCCATCTGGGTGGCGAACTTTGTATTGATGGGGTACGGCACCGGTGCGGTCATGTCGGTTCCTGCGCACGATCAACGTGACTTTGAATTTGCTAAAAAGTACGGCTTAGAAATAAACCAGGTTATTGCCCCAGCCAACGGCGAAGACTGCGATATATCCATCGCGGCCTTCACCGAAAAAGGCAAGTTGATTAACTCGGGTGAATTTGACGGTTTAACATCTGCCAAAGCCTTTAAAGCTATTGCGTATGCTTTGACTCAGTCCGGCAAGGGTAAAACCAAAACCAATTACCGTTTAACGGATTGGGGCGTGAGCCGTCAGCGCTACTGGGGCACACCTGTTCCTATGATTAACAAGGCCAATGGCGAACAGGTACCCGTGCCTGAAGACATGCTGCCGGTTGAGTTACCCACAGACGTGGTAATGGACGGGGTTAACAGCCCCATTAAAAACAATCCTGACTTTGAAAACATTGAATTTGGTGGTGAACAGGCGTTCCGTGAAACCGATACCTTTGATACCTTCATGGAATCGTCTTGGTATTACGCTCGTTATTGTTCTCCACAAGATGACACCCAAATGATCGACCCAGAGGAAGCCAATTACTGGCTACCGGTAGATCAATATATTGGTGGCATCGAACACGCTATTTTGCATTTGTTATACGCGCGTTTCTTCCACAAATTATTGCGTGATGCTGGCTTAGTAAAAGGCGACGAGCCATTTAAGAAGTTATTGTGTCAGGGCATGGTATTGGCCGATGCGTTCAGTTACAAAAATGAGAACGGCGGAAAAGAATGGGTTAACCCAAGCGACGTTGAATTAAAGCGCGATGAAAAAGGCCGTGTGCTTGAAGCCAGTTACCAAGACAAGGTACTGAACCACGAAGGCATGATTAAAATGTCCAAGTCTAAAAACAACGGGGCTGATCCACAGGAAGCCATTGATTTATACGGCGCTGACGTAGTGCGTTTATATACCATGTTTGCCGCGCCTCCAGAGCAATCACTAGAGTGGTCTAACTCGGGTGTGCAAGGTGCTCAAAAATTCCTACAACGTATTTGGCGCTTAGCGACTGAAATACTCGATGGTCACCCAATTGAGCCGGTAAATACAGATGCATTAAACGACGACCTAAAAGCCGCGCGCCGCAAAACCCATGAAACCATTCAAAAGGTAAGTGATGATATTGGTCGACGTTACGCCTTTAACACCGCTATTGCCGCGATTATGGAGCTGATGAATACGCTGGCTAAGCTTGATAAAACCGAACCCGCCAGCCGCAGTGTATTAAAAGAAGCCTTAAACGCCATTACCCGTATGCTGGCCCCTATTACGCCACACATTAGCCACACGTTATGGCAAGAACTGGGTAATGATGATTCAATCCTAGATGCCCCATGGCCTGAAGTTGATGAAGCCGCTTTGGTGCGCACGAGCATTCAAATCATGGTGCAAGTGAACGGTAAGATGCGTGGCAAGGTTGACGTGCCCGCCAATGTAGACAAAGACGCGGCCATCCTAGCCGCCAAAAGCGATGCTAAAGTACAAAGCTTTATCGATGGTAAAACCATCGTTAAGGAAATTTATGTACCGGGCCGCTTAGTGAACATAGTTGCAAAATAAGGCTCTACCTGTAGCCAAAATACAATTAATGAGAAGCTTAAGTAACATGCTAACCATACGTCGACA
>JAPYOO010000124.1 GCA_029938135.1 Bermanella sp.
AGTGAGCTGATGCAACTGAATTATAAATTGTAAGAGGGCACCCCGTGCCCGATCGCCCACGGGGTGAACTCGTACTAGCTTGTATCTTTATGGCTAGTCGTGAAAATTAAATATAGTAAATAAATTATAAAAGTAGTTAAGGACGTAACATGGATATTAAAAATAAAGTTGCCATTATCACCGGTGGTTGTTCTGGATTAGGTAACGCCACAGTACACAGTTTTATCGAACAAGGGGCTAAGGTTGCCATATTTGATATAAACGAAGAACAAGGCGCGGCCATTGTTAAAGAACTGGGCCCAGAAAACGTAATGTTTAAAAAGGTTGATGTACGCAGCGCGCAGTCAGTAGAAGATGCGGTAGCCAGTGTAGTGCAAACATTTGGCGCCGTACATGTGTGTGTGAATTGCGCAGGCATTGGACCGGCCAAACGCACACTAGACCGTGAAGGCAATGCTATGCCGTTAGAGATTTTCTCAAACGTAATTGAAATTAATTTAATTGGCACCTTTAACGTGGCTCGCGTGGCAGCATCGGCCATGAGTAAAAACGAACCCATGGGTGAAGCGCAAGAACGTGGCATTATTATTAATACCTCGTCGGTGGCCGGTTACGAAGGCCAAGTAGGGCAGGCGGGGTACGCTGCTAGTAAGGGCGGAATTTTAGCGCTTAACCTACCCATGGCACGCGACTTAGCGCCGCTGGGTATTCGTGTTAATGCTATAGCGCCGGGCACAATGGGCACGCCTATGTTGCTTAACATGCCGCAAAATGTTCAAGACGGTTTGGTAAACGATATTCAATTTCCAAAACGCTTAGGCTTGCCCAGTGAATACGGCGCGTTAGCGGTTCACCTTGCCCAAAACGCATACATTAATGGTGAAGCCATTCGTATTGATGGCGCCTTGCGCATGCAAGCAAAATAATAAAAACGTATAGAAATAAACTCAAAGCCTTAAACATGGGTTTATTTCTTTTGTGACTTTTAGTTGAGAATTATAAAAATGACTAACCGACCGCTTAGTAGTTTAAAAATATTAGATTTTTCAACCCTTTTGCCCGGTCCCTACGCCACATTGATGTTGGCCGACATGGGCGCCACAGTATTAAAGGTAGAATCCCCCACACGCCCCGATTTAGTAAAAGTATTACCCCCCATGGTAGACGGTGGATCAGCGGCGGATCACTATTTAAACCGTAACAAGCAATCACTGGCGTTAGATTTAAAGCAGCCAGAATCCATCGCGATTGTTAAAAAACTGATTAAAGAATACGACATTGTGGTGGAGCAGTTTCGCCCCGGTGTCATGAAGCGTTTAGGCTTAGATTACGAAACCCTTAAACAGGTGAATCCTAACCTTATTTATTGCTCTATTACGGGCTACGGACAAACCGGCCCGTATTTAAACCGCGCCGGTCACGATTTAAACTATTTGGCCATCGCTGGCACGGCCTCTTATACCGGACGTAAAGAATCTGGGCCATTACCACTAGGTGTACAACTGGCCGATCTAGCCGGTGGCAGCCATCATGCGGTTATGGGCATATTAGCAGCCAATATTCAGCGTTTAAGCACAGGTACTGGCCAGCACATTGATATCAGCATGACCGACGCCGCCTTTGCCTTAAACGGCATGTCAGGCGCCGCTTCGTTGGCCAGTGGCCAAGACAGCCAGGTAGAAGAAGACTGGTTAAACGGTGGCAGCTTTTACGACTACTACCAAAGCCAAGACGGCCGTTATTTTTCGGTGGCAGGATTAGAGCCGGCCTTCATTACAAATTTAGCTAATGCCCTAGACGAGCCTAAATTATTAAGGCTAGTGAACATGGGCGATGCCAAGGTTCAGCAAGAATTAAAGGCGTTGTTAAAACAACGATTCAGCGAAAAAAGCTTTGATTACTGGTGTGATTTGTTTGCCACCTTAGATTGCTGTGTAGAGCCCATGCTTAGCATTAACGAGGCTGCCAATCACCCGCAGTTACAGGCGCGCGGCATGGTTATTACCTATAAAACCGAAAAACAAACGGATATTAAACAAGCGGCTTGCCCCATACATTTTTCAGCATCTAGTCAGGCTCAGCCCACACCGGCTCCTAAAACGGGGCAGCACACAGAACAGGTATTGGCTAACCTTCCCGAGTAACACCCTTGTTTTATTTGGTCGCCGAGCTTCCATCCGTGGAGGCTTGCTTCGGCATCCATGCCTTAAACACCAATAAAACAAAGCTGTCACTCCATCTTCGGTGACAGTTAGCTGGGTGTGTGCGCACTTTACCCACCCTTAAACACGCTTTATCTCTTTAGCCTTAAATTCTTAATCGTTTTGTTTTACCCTGTGCGGCATATTCGTTAATTCAATTCAGGTAGTAATCCCATGTGGCAGGTTTTCATTCGTTTTTTAACGTTAGGCGTAGTGAGCTTTGGTGGCCCAGCCGCCCATATTGGCTATTTTCGCAAAACCTTTGTAGACGATTTAAAGTGGCTAGACGATAAAGCCTACGCAGGCTTCGTGGCCATGAGTCAGTTTTTACCGGGTCCAGGCTCTAGTCAGGTAGGCTTTGCGGTGGGGTATCACCGTGCAGGTTTGGCAGGGGGCTTCGCGGCCTTTATTGGTTTTACCTTACCCTCGTTTTTACTGATGTGGTTTTTAGCGGTGGCAAGTACCCAGTGGTTAGAGAATGCCTATTTTCAAGGCGCTATTCATGGCCTTAAATTGTTAGCGGTAGTCGTAGTGAGCGACGCGGTATGGACCATGTTTAACCAGTTTTGCAAAGATAAAGTCACCCGCCTAATGATGGTATTAAGTGCGGTGGTGATGATGTTAATACCATTAATGTTAATGCAATTTGGTTTATTGATAGCGGCGGCTATTTTGGGCATGTGGTTATTGCGGGTTAAACAAGCGGATGCTAGCAGTGACAACAGCTACCACTTTTTACAGTCGGTCAATATCAAATGGCTGTGTGTATTTGTTGTCGCGTTAATAACTTGTGTGGCTTATTTAATGTGGCCACAACAAAGTGGACTTGCCAAAATATTTGCACAGTTTTTTCAAGTAGGCAGTTTTGTATTTGGTGGCGGCCATGTGGTATTGCCATTACTAGAGGCTAGCGTAAGTGAATCAATGAACAGCGATCGCTTTATAACCGGTTATGCGTTAGCGCAAGCCATGCCTGGCCCCATGTTTTCGTTCGCGTCATTTTTAGGAAGCGATCTGTTTTCACAGAACGCTTTTTTAGGTGCCTTAGTCGCTACCCTTGCGATATTTTTACCGGGCTTTTTACTGATGTTAATTTTCTTAAAAGATTGGCAGCGCTTAAGCCAGCGCCCATATGTGGCAGCCGCGGTGTGCGGTATTAATGCCTGTGTAGTTGGATTTTTATTAGCGGCCTTGTATCAACCCATTTTTACCAGTTCAGTGTTTAATGTGCCGGACATGGCGTTGGTGATTACAGGGTTTGCACTGCTTAAAGTGATGAAGCCCAGTATTGTGATGTTGGTGCTTGGGTTTATTTTGGCTGGGGTTGGGTTGGCATTTTTATAGAGGAAAGGTAATTCATGTTGGTATAGTGACTGTTAAAGCAGCTGTTACTTAGTACTTAACTATGCACGCCAATACACTCGATGGGCATACAGTGTATTGGCTGTTAGTACGCAATGTTTGTATTATTGATTCTATAGTAGGCTCGCTTTACACTGTCATTCTTAAGCATAAAGTAAGGTAAATAAAGCGAGAACAATTAGGTGTATAGGTATTTGAGAGAAAAATACTGCCTCTTTATTTATGGGAAGGCCTTATTTTGATCGATTTATAGTTAGGGGGATAACGGGACCCCCTTGTGAATTAAAGAGTCTCGGAAAGGATTTTGAGCCACGTCTAAAACTCCTATCAAAATAATCACTTAGAGATACGTTGCTGATATCAGAAATGGCAAAGCGAGCGCGCTCTATATTAAAATGTTATACGTATTTATTATTCGCTACCCGAAATGAACACAAACTCAGCACCTGCTAATTTAATCAAAAACCGAATCTTAAACATTTAAACCTATCCCAGTTATGGAAAGCCTATTTGGCTTTCCATGCTAACAAAGTTTCTAAAACATGATGTGCTTCCATATTGTTTAGATCGGCTATTTCTAAAGCTGTATGGTCTAACACCGTGTTGCCTAGCATCTCCACCTTTATACCGTGAAGTTGCGACCAAGTAGATACTTGCTCAAAAGGCATGCCCTGCATGATTAATATATTTTTTAATTCGGTATTCAATAACAATTTATAAGCTTGGTCTGCCACGTAAAAATCATTGATTGAGCTGATCAATACAATGACTGCCATGATGGTAATACCTGCCATTAAAGGTTTTGAATGAGTGAAATACCGTTTAAACATTTTCACATTAACAAGCATGTGTGCCGATGCCCGAATAGGAACACGATGCTTATCCACTCGTGCACCGCGCGAATGCTGCCCGGTGTAAATTCAAAAAATATCAGTAACCCTGTGATACCCGCTATAAAAAGCTGGATATGGTGGTAGCCGTGGCTACTTTCCGTTGTGTTTGACTAGAGGGCATCATATTCGTTCACACTTTAGTAGAGCCGTTTTGTTGATGATTGGGCTGGATATTGGCTGGCAGTCCACTCCATTTGGAATACCGCGCTTACTTAAATCTTTTAACCTAATGGCCAAATAAAATTGTGAATCCTTTGGCAAACTTTTAGTGTTTTTTACATATTTGGCTTTATTGTCACTGTAAAATTCACCGCTATATAAGCGTTTGTGAAGGTAAAATAATGGCAGTTTTTCTGATGCATTCAGTTTCTTCCAATGATCAATAACCGGTTTTTGATTCATGGTTTGATCAAGAACTTTTTCAGTAAAGCTCAGTACCAGTAAAATTATCGGCACAAGCATACTGGCAAATACAAAACTTTTTTTAGGGAGCTCTTTCATAGTAAAGCGATAACTAAGCAAAATAACCCATGGCACTAAACACGGTAATAAATAGGTCCATAGGATATTGCCTGCTAACGTGAAAAATACCGGTGTGATCAATGCCCATGACCATAAAAATGTGCGCCAGCTTTTATCTGTAGTGTTATTAAGGGATTGCCATGTGAAAGCCCTTAGGCCGTAAAACACCCAAGGAAACAGTGCGCACAACAAGAACAACCAAATGGTGCCTAATGGGCGTGCATGAGCATCTCCGTAACGGTCTCCGGCCCAATCACTGACTAGGTAGCGATTAAAGTGTTCACCCACAATAAAATAATCAATAAACCCAGGGGTGGCTTTTTCTGCTATGTAATACCAAGGCAATGCCACGGTTAATGTGATAATCAATCCTGTTAACCATGGAATGCTAAGCAACAGTCGCCACTTATGATTCAATGCGATCCAAAATGCCACGGGCAGGGCAAACAAAACCAGCGCGATGGGGCCTTTTGCTAATAAGCCTAATCCCAATCCTAAAAATCCAAGATAAGCAAAATAGCGCTGTTGAGTTGAAACAAACATCCATAGGCCATAAAAGCTGAGTAACACCGAAAAACTCAATACAGGATCAGTTAATACCACGCCGCTGCACATGAACCCAAGGGCAGTAGAGCTATATACAATACAGGCCATTAATCCATGGCGAATTGTGGATTGCTGTTTAAGCAATGAAAAAATCAATAGGCAGCTGAGCAAATGAAATATGAAACTGGGAAACCGTACCGCCCATTCGCTATCACCAAACAGACTCATGCTTGCGGCCTGACTCCAAAAAGATAATGGGGGCTTTCCCCAAAAGGGTTCAGTGTCGTTGAACATGGGTGTAACCCAGTTTCCTGTGTCTACCATTTTTCTGGCCATTTCGCCGTAGCGCGCTTCCGAGGTATCCATTAATGGCAGCTGATCGGATATGAATAAACGGACAGACAATATGGCTAATAATAAAAAGAAAAGATGTTTATTAGACATGGTCCACGTCTCCTTTAATATATGCGTCTTGATCATTTAAGTTATCGCTGACGGTTGGCTCAACGGTGCTTTTACGTTCAACCAATTTAGAAATTAAATATGTGGGGCGTTGTTTGGTTTCGATAAGAATGGCGCCAATGTATTCACCGATTAAGGCAATGCCCAGTGATAGAAAGGCTAAAACAAACGAAATGAAGTGATTTAAGTCCGCACCTTGTTGAGCGACATCAAAGCTAATGGCCATTGCTGTGCATAATGAGATTAAAATGGAGCCAAAGGTGTACCAACGAATGGGCTTTTTAGAAAAGGAAATGATGCCTTCTATGGCTAAGTCAATCAGCCCCCAGTAGTTCCATTTTGTTAAACCGGCTTCGCGAGCCACACGGTTATATAAAATTTCGGTTGTATTAAACCCTAGCCAAGGAATCATGCCTTTCATCACCATCATTCTTTCGGGCATGGTTTTTAACGCGGCTAAGGGTTTTGGTCCGATTAAACGAAAGTCACTGACCTGTTCGGGAATCACAAAACTTGGATTGAGTTTTTTCATTAAACAATAATATAGTTTTGCGGTGACCTTTTTGGTTGTGGTATCCCCCTGACGGCCTTTTCGTTTCATATTGACAATATCAAAGCCATCAAGCCAGGTATTGACCATTTGAGGAATTAACTGAGGTGGGTCTTGTAGGTCAGCGTCCATAAAAATGATGGCTTGCCCTTTAGCGTAATCAATCCCCGCATTCATAGCGGATTCTTTACCAAAATTTCGGCTTAAGTGCAGTGCCCTGACACCAAGGTTTTGTGTGTATTGATCAATCAAAGCTTGTGTAGCATCGGTACTGCCGTCATTCACATACAGCAGTTCATAGGGCACTTGCATTTGATCCAGTACCGCTAAGGTTTGTTTTTGGAATTCAGGTAATACTTCTGCTTCGTTAAAGCAGGGAACTATTACGGTAAACAGTACTGAGCGGGAGGTAAGAGTGGTGTCTTTTTTGTCCTTCAGTAATGGGGTAACTTTATTAAACATAATGATATGACCAATATTTATGAATGAAATAGCTGATAACACTTAAAGTCACTGTGAACGTAAATTGGATCAGGACCCAGTATAGAGACTCATAGACAGGCAAAAGCAGTATTGCTAAATACATTAAGCCGGTATTGGCTGTGTTGTACATTAGGGTGACTAGAAAGAAGCGAATGGGGTTGAAGTTTTTTCTAACATTATTAACAAACGTGAAGTGTTTGTTTGCGATGTAGCTGAAAATGGCTCCCGTTATGCCCCCGGCCAATGTGGCATACACTGGCGTAGTCACACTTAGTAATCCGATAAATACCAAATAATGCAGTACAGTGGCCATGCCTCCTATGGACCCGTAACGCAGTAAAAGTGAATGTCTATGTGGTTGTGTCATCATGGGACACATCTTAAGAGCAAAGCTGTGAACCAGATGTCACAAGCTTGTGTGATATTTGGTTCACATATACTGGCGTACTCTATAGGGAATTATTGACTATGCTTGTTTAATAGCGTTTTAACCTTTGGTAGCCCATGATTAAAGTATTGTTAGTAGAGGACGACCAGCAACTATCGGCATCCCTTGCTGACTATCTAACAGAGTTAGAATATGAGGTAGACTTTGCCTTTAACGGCAAAAGCGCCTTAACCCTATTGGGTGAAGACTTCTATGATATTGTTATAATGGATGTGTCCATGCCGATTTTAGATGGGCTGGATACGGCTCATGCCATACGCCATGATCAGCATTTAGATGTGCCCATTATTTTTCTTACAGCAAGGGATACTTTAGAAGACAAACTAGCCGGATTTAAAAGCGGCGCAGACGACTATTTAGTAAAACCATTTTCATCTGAAGAGTTAGTGTGCCGAATTGAGGCCATTTTACAACGAGGCAAATTAGTCAATAACGCCATTCAAACGTTAGGAGAGTTAACGTTTAATCATCAGCTTCATCAGGTGCAACGTGAAGGTACTTTCATTGAACTTGATGGCATTCAGTTTCAAATTCTTAGCTTGCTGGCTAAGCACGCACCGTCTTCCATTTCTAGAATTGGATTAGAAGACCATTTATGGCCAGAAGGCTTGCCAGAAAGCGACCCTTTGCGTACCCATATATATCGTTTAAGACAAAAGTTAGATAAGCCGTTTAAACATAATTTAGTGGTAACCGTTCATGGAAAAGGCTATCGATTGGCTATCCCCCAGTAAAAGCTTTTATACTCGGGTGGTTTTAATTTTACTGCCATTTACTGTATTTGTATGCGTACTTTATAGTCTGTTTATTCGGGCGAGCATTCAATTTGTAGAAGATCAAATCATTACGGACTATTTGCAAACCGAGTGGCAAGCAATAGTGATGCAATATGAAGGTAATCAATCAATCAGTGACTTACCAAATACTAGCTATATTACAAGCTTTACCGAATCCGATCTTTTATTGCCACAAGCGTTTAAAGACCTAACAATTGGCACTTATGAGTTTATACATGATGACGCTGAAAAAGGTGAATTCCCTAGGGTTATTTCAAATAAAGTGAATTTTAATCATGAAGAATATGATTATCATTTGTTAATTGATCGGCTGTCACCTGACGGTGAAAAAATTTATTTATTGTTAAACGAAAATAAATTAAGTTCCATAAATCAGTATGAAAATTTTGTGCTGTCTATTATTTATGCCATTGCCGGTGTTGTGATTATTATGGGCAGCCTGTTGGCGATTACCTTGGCTCGATTCATCAGTCAGCCCATTCAAGCGCTGAATAATGAAGTGAGCCAATCTGATTGGCAGAATACCCAATTTAAAAGCCAGTCACGTCAAGATGAAATTGGCACGCTGGCCAATGGATTTTCAAATTTATTAGAACGACTTAAAGAGTCAATTGAACGGGAAAAAGCGTTTACACGCCATGCCAGTCACGAACTCAGAACACCGCTTACCGTGGCAAGCAATGCAATATCAGTATTGGGCCTGCCTTCTATATCAACAGAAAAACGCTTGAATAATTTACAGCGATTAAAACAATCAATGACAGATATGGATGGACTGATTGAGGTATTTTTGTTGCTGGGGAGAAGTGCGAGTGAATACACCACACATCCACTTCAGCTGCGTCCCATATTAGATACGTGCATTAAAAAATATGCACATCAGTTAGAGAATAAGCAAACGTTTGAAATGCACATTGACGATAATGAAATAAACGCTCACGAATCCATACTAAAAGTGCTTTTAGATAATCTGGTTCGAAATAGCATTTTTCACGGAACGGGTACCGTGAGTATTATTTATGACGGATCGTCTCTGAGTATAAGCAATCACTGTAAAGAGTCGGACCAAGGTTATGGCTACGGCTTAGAAATTGTTCAGCGAATATGCGAGGCCATGAATTGGAGGCTATCGGTTAAATCAGAAAACGGTGTGTTTAATATCACCATACGTTTAGTGGCAATGCAATCCGAAATTAATGATGCAATAAAGTAAAATAATAGTATAAATAAATATCTATTTTCATAGGCTTTCCACTATTTAGTGGAAAGTAATCGATTCTGCTTGGAAGCAGAATTGAAGTTAGTAATAAAAACTATAGACCTAGAAAATAAAGGTTCGCCACGTAAATATATCGGGGAGCAATATGTCAATATTCTTAGTATGCGTATTGATGATTTGAATAGATACAAATCGGCTATAGAGAATGATGATTCTCGGAATGGTATTGAGAAATCAATTGAAGAAGTACGAAAGTTAATACAAGAAATTGAATTCTCTTATCTTTGAAGGATTCATAACAAACCAAACCAAACCAAGCCAGTTCGCCAGCGAACTGGCAGGACAAATTTAACGCTGCTGCGCAGCTAAAAATAAAATTTGCCTCTGCTTAGGGGCGTTAATTCTTTTCACAACCCCACCACCAAATCATTAACATGATCAATAGCCCCAGCTATATACCCCGGCTCCGTTTG
>JAPYOO010000125.1:0-4158 GCA_029938135.1 Bermanella sp.
AAGGCGCAACAATTGTCACACGGATTAAGCGAAGACACTGACATAATCCGTGCCTGCTTTGAATTTGTACGCGATGAAATAAAACACTGCATCGATTACCAATTAAACACCATCACCCTAACCGCCTCACAAGTTCTTAAACACGGCACTGGGTTTTGTTATGCTAAAAGCCATTTATTAGCCGCCTTATTACGCGCCAACAACATCCCTTGCGGCTTGTGTTATCAGCGCCTAACCATCAATAATGATGAACCGCCGTTTTGTTTACATGGTTTAAATGCAGTGTATCTGCCTGATATTGGTTGGTACAAAATGGATGCTAGAGGCAATAAAGAAGGGGTAGACGCACAGTTTTGTCCGCCGCAAGAAAAGCTCGCATTTGAAATTATAAGTGAGGGAGAAGCTGATTTCCCTGACATATGGCATGAACCTATGCCGGTGATAGTTACCGCACTCACGACCTATAAAACGGTTAATGATCTGGTAGAGAACCTACCGGATGCTGATCTAGTGTAAGTAGCGTTAACGATTATAGGGACTTACCTAAGTAGGAAAGTCCCTATAATTGTTGTTTAATTTTAAAACAGAACCTCTCTAGTTTCTGTCTTCAGATGAAGCGATCAACCCCTAATAAATACTTAAGACAAGATCTGACTTAAAACAGAGCCATTCCAGTTTCTGTAATTTGGGTGTTGATCAGCCCCCAAAAGATGAGCGGCAGTTTTGAATAAATCCCGTTGCGTCGTGCTAGAACTTACCTGCGTCATTTGTCCGCCTTTAATACCGGCCCCCGCCATATACAAGGCCACGTTGTTGTTAGAGTGAGAACGGGCATCACCCATATCGGTCACTTGGGTTACAACCGTGCTGTCTAATAATCCCTCTTCAGTCATGCGTCGCAGTACACGCGCAAGCATCGTCGACATATAAGCAACATCCGCTTCATAGTTAGCCGAGCTGGCATAGTTATGATGTGAGTCGTGGGCAATTTTACCATTACGCATGACAAAATTATGATTGTCTTCACCAAATGCCAAAGAGACTGACGGCGTAAGGTTGCACTTCAATGCAAGAATGGCAATTTCAGTTTGAATACTGCATTTTTGATCAAATGATCCATCGTGGTCGGTGGACGGTGGCGCACCGCAACTTTGTGTTGTTGAGCCTGCGCTTACAAAGCGTTTTTCGAATTCCTCAATGGCCGTAAGGTGACTGTCTAGTTTATCTTTTTCGTGATAACCCAGTTTTTGCTTAAGCGCATCCATGGCATCTTTATGTGCATCAACAATGGATAATTTAGAGTCACGCTGACCGCTGGTATTACTAGTACTCGTTGCCGTACCGCCTGCAAAAAGCTGACTTAAGGCCGTTTCTGGGTCATTAATAGTGGGGACAAAAGAGGAGCCCTGCCTAGATAAACCGGTTCCAGATTCCACGCCTAAGTTTAAAAATTTTACAGGGTGATTTTCACCAATAGTCCGCCCAAGATTGACATCAAAACTGTCTTGGCTCCAACTGCCATCATTAAAACGGTGCCACATAACACCATGACCGCCGGCCGACATTTTACCGCCCACAATAAAATTCATTTTATCTTTAACAAATTCATACGGGGCTGTCATAGACGGTAGCGAAAAATCGGATCTTGGACGCCAAAATTCATCTACAGAGCCACCGCAGCCCAACAATAATAGTGATTTATTGGCGCCCTCAGCCGCTTCGGTTTCACGAGCCCACATCATACCGCCCACCAAACTGGAGGCACCTAACAGGGAGGGTGTAATACCGGCCGCTGCCACCGTTTTAAGAAAACTGCGGCGCTGTTTATCAAACTTGTTTTTGTGTCGTATAGTCATAATAGTAACCTAAATAGCATCTTTAATAATTACGGCTCTAACGAGACCAAGCTTTGCGATAACGAACAGAATCCAGTGAACCCATTTTTTCAAGCATACGTCGAGGGCTTTGTGTGGTTAAAGTATCAACCAAATCCATCACATCACAGCTATAGGCATTTCTCTCTTGTTCTGACAGATCAATAACTTCATCTCGCTCTGACCCAATTAAAGATCTAGAATCGATACCCGATACAAAACTGAACATCTGTTTCACTAAACACGTTTTAGCCATAGCGGATACATCTGGATCCACGGCCAACACCAGCCCTAATTCTTTTCCGCCCGTAAACTCACTAAATTTTTGTACTCGATTTGGATCGTCATAAAATTGCAGTTGTGAGAAAGGTGACCACAATGCACCCTGAGCATTAATAACATTACCCTTTGCATCTTGATTACGCTTTATACCCACAAAGTCATAATCTTCTAGACCAAAACCTAAAGGGTTAATTATTTCGCTGTGACAGGCACTGCAACTACCAAACTCAGTGGTTTCATGAAAACGCATACGCTGAGTGGTGGTTGGATCTTCAAGAAAATCGGCTAGCTCACCTTCTTTGTCTTTTAAGCTTAGGCTCACGCCTGTAGGCGGATTGGGAATATCTTGACATAACATATCACGGCGAATATGCACCGCACGTGTCACCGCATTGGTTTCATCTGTGTGGGCCCATCGAGATAAAAATGCGCCACTTAATAACACCCCACCCCGCTCATTGTTATACACTTTTTTAAATTGATCGCCGCTTACACCATCGATGCCGTAGTGCTGTGCTAAAGGGGCATTTAGGAAGGTATAATCTGCGTTATACAAAGATTCATATTTTTCATTTTTATCAAGCATGACATGACTAAACATCTTACTTAATTCAGTGACCATGTGAGGCGCAATTTGCGCGAAGTTCGAAAATAGATCAGTGTCTTTGTGTTGAATTAAAATATGTTCAGTATCAAGCCATTTGTGCACTAGATCTTCCATTAACATCTGTGACGTTGCGCTGTCTAGCAACCTTGAAATTTGTGCCTCTATTTGTTGATCCGTGACTAATTGATTGTTATCAGCGGCGTTTAATAATGTGTCATCAGGGGTGGTACCAGCAAACCCGTAACTAATAAAACTGGCCATTTCAAATGGGGTTAGTTCAAAGACACCACTGCCAAGACCCGATACCGGCTCACCAATTTCGTGGCGATACAGAAACTGAGGTGACGACAGCAACGCTGTTAATGCCAATGTAATACCCTCTTTAACATTGCCTTGCGTCGCGTCGCCTTGAGCTAAGTCTAAATATTGCTGTTGTTCGTTATTGGTAAGAGGACGTCGAATAATTTTCCAAGCCACATTATTGACAAAATTTTGAGCGCAATTTGCATCAAGATTGTTGCATTGTAAGATGTTGGAAAAATTTTGATCGGCTGACCACGTTGCAATCGTTTCCGCCACATCCATATAACTGACATAGGCACTGTCTAACAGGTTAAGCTGGTTGTTATTGGTAAACGCACCCGAATCTATATCAATGGGCAATTTTTTAGTGACATCAAAGTTAACTAATAGTAAATCTTCAATAGAATTTTGATATTGCTGCTGGGTAAGTAAACGTACATTTTGATAACCGATACTAGTAGCGGTATTACACTGCTCTACAATGACTGGGTTTCTGGGTGAACCACCCGTAGAGCCATTATTATTAACCGGTAAACTCTGAAAGGTAACAATATAATCACTTACCTTGTCTGCACAATTTGCATCACACGCATCAATATCGGTGAGCGGCATATACTTAGCGATATATTCACTTAACTGAGTAGAAGTATACAATGCTTTTGTGCGCAGTTTTGCTTCTTCAAAAACACCCTCAGTCGCGCCCAAGCTGTGACAACTACTATTGCTACAGGTTGTATTCCAAATTTGTTGGCCTGTGAGCGATGCCATATCGTCTGGATCGGTTCCCATGCTGGGGTCAAATGCCACCGCCCAATTAAAGCGTTTAAATTGCCACTCGCCTTCGATGAACGTCCAAAGAGTGATGTAAAGTTCAGTGAGGTTATCGGGTAAAGCTGCAATAGTGAATTGATCGCCACTGATAGATTCATTAAGAATATCTTGGTTACCTACCTCAGAGCCCACATCTATCCACATACGACCTTGGTCATGAAAACGTAACGTCAGTGCTCTTTGTGTGATGACGTGATTTACTGGCGGAAAGGTAATTTCAGAAAGTGTAATAGTTGTGCTGTTATCTGTATTACCTGAATC
>JAPYOO010000125.1:4258-9936 GCA_029938135.1 Bermanella sp.
ATCCGTATTGCTTGAATCACCTGTATTTACATCGCCACCCGTGGATGAATTGTCATTGCTGTCACCTTGAGTGTTTTCGTTTTGATGTGGGCCGCCTACCGTTTCTGATACAGGTGCACTACAAGCACTCATCAACAGTGTTGAGCTCAATATTATGGGCAATGTAAACCGTCGTATAGGCATGATATTTACTTAAGTGATTTTGTTACGCATATTTTAGACTTCAAGAGTTGTTTGACCCATCGGCTATAGGACACATACCCCTAAGCCATAAGTGAGAGGTTGCTCGATTTAACAGGGAATAGATTGGGTAATTTTTCTTCAGGTTAACAGCAACACTAAGCCAACTTAGTGTTAAAAAGTGAAGGCGCCGTTTTTAATAAGGCCTAAGGGATTCAAGAATTAAAGAGTATTTACCATTTAATTTTCAGTAGAATGTTCAGTCGCTAACGGTTTAGTCACATCAAGTTTGTTAAACTCAATTTCGTCATGGCGCTGGTGTACATCTATGGCAATGAGCACTAACGCGATCACTATAAAAGTGCCATTAACCAGCCAACTGGGTTTGATCATCATAAATACTCTTCGCGGTGTCTTCGAGTATTTTACAATCTTGCCCTAATGGCTTTGATCCGCCATAAGTCACACGTTAATAACCCCTATGTCCCGACTTTGGCCATAGTGCACATATAACAGAGGTCTCCATGAGAAAGTTAATGATTTTATTTGCCGCTGGTTGTTTGGGTGGTTTAGCAAACGCGCTGGTAGTGTGGCAATTTGGTGCCAGTGGCATCAATACTTATATGGGAGTGAATATTGCGCCTCATTTAAGCGCGGGCTGGCTGTATCCAAAAATTGTCTGGGGCGGCATTTGGGGCGTGGTATTTTTACTGCCCTTGTACTCCTCCCGACCCATGATGAAAGGGGCCATATTAAGTTTAATGCCCACCGCTATTCAATTATTGGTGATATTTCCGTTTCAGGCCCATAAGGGCATTGGCGGCGTTGAATTAGGATTATTAACGCCTTTAATGGTGTTGGTATTTAATTGGAGTTGGGGCGTGGTTACCGCCGTGAGTATTAAAATGGCACGCTAACCGCTGCTGAATACTATTAACGTTTTTCAAAGAACAGATATACAAAAGGGACTTTATGACTACTTGCACTGAATTTGCTGTTTTTAAGGTGGCGCCTGAAAACATGGCCCGCGTGATTGAGTTAAGCTTGGCCATTTTTAACGAGATGAACACTCCACAAACCGTGATCACCTCTCACCAAGTGCTGCAAAACACCACTAAAACCGATGAGCTCTGCTGGCACCTTACTTGGGTTAATAAAGAGGTTGCAGCCACCACCACCCAGCAATGGCCCACCTTTGCCAGTACACAAGAATTTCAAACACTGGTGGGTAAAAACCTCTATTACGGTCACTTTGTAAAGACTGACTAACTTAGTAAGTCTTTACCTCCTGTGGCATACCGATTATATCGGCATACCCTGCACACTGGTCTAAGCTTACTAAAAGGCTAGCCGCTCGGCATCCAAGTGCCCGCGCGACGCGTCTAAGTTAAGTCCAGATCATGCTAGTAGAGGACGTGTATGCTTAAAACCAAAGTGCTAATTGTAGACGACATGAAAACCAATCAATTGGTGTTGTCGGGCATACTGGAAGACCTCTGTATTGACATTGATATTGCCGCTTGTGGTGATGATGCCTTAACGTTATTAAAGGATAACGAATACGCTGTTATTCTCATGGATATTGAAATGCCCGGCATGAATGGCTTTGAATGTGTATCCCTTATACGCCAAATCGAAACCCGTCAGCATATCCCAGTTATTTTTGTCACTGCCACCGAACGCGATACTAAATTTATAGATCAAGGGTATCACTTGGGCGCCGTTGATTATTTGTTTAAACCGGTAGATGCCAATACTCTTGTCAGTAAAGTACGGGTATTTATCTCGCTATATGATCAACGCATTCAACTAGAACAAAACCTTGCTGAAGCCCGCGCCATGCAAGACAAAAATGACCAGCTGCTAAATTTTATGGCCGAAGGTATTTTAGGGCTAGATGATAAAAACATTATAAATTTTGCCAATATTGCCGCCTGCACGTTATTAACCAGTAACCGTGAACAAGTGGTAGGTCGCCCCATCAAAGACTTCATAAATCCCAAGGCCAGCCAGAAAAATTGGGAAGGTTCAGATTTCAGTAATATTTTCAAAGAAGGGCAGTGTAATCACATGGATGACGCCTTGTTTTGGCGCAGTGACAGTGAAACCTTTCCGGTGGAATATACCCAAGCCACCATTTTAGACGGTAGCAATATTGTGGGCGGCGTGGTGGCCTTTCAGGATATTAGCGAACGTAAAAAAGACCAAAAAAGATTACTAAACCTAGCCCGCTACGATCAAGTCACTCAACTGCCCAACCGGAGTATGTACTGGGACTTTTTAAGTAAATCTATTGCCACCGCAGGTCGCTCAAACAGCAATATTGCCATTTTGTTATTAGATTTAGATAACTTCAAGCAAGTGAACGACGGTTTAGGGCATGATGCAGGGGATGATTTATTAATTCAATTAGCAAAACGGTTAAGCCAGTGCGTTAGAGAAGCAGATATAGTGGCGCGTGTGGGCGGAGACGAATTTGCCATCATGCTACTGAACCCAAGAGATATAAAAGTGGCCGCCACCATTGCTCAAAAAATATTATCTGATATTGCCCTGCCATTTCATATTTTTTCAAACGATGTATCGGTACGTGCCAGTATTGGTATCGCCATTTATCCCGACAATGGCGACACGGCCACCCAGCTCACTAAGGCCGCCGATACGGCCATGTATCACGCTAAAAGCAGCGGTAGAAATACTTTTAAGTACTTCAGTCGCGCCATGCATGAGCGGGTTCAATACGATATGAAAATTACCCAAGAATTGCAAAAAGCCATCGTAAAGAACCAAATGTCGGTGCATTTTCAACCTCAACTTAGGGTCAATAATAACAATTTAGTGGGCTTTGAAGCGTTATTACGCTGGTCGCATCCAAACCTTGGCCAAGTAAAACCTGAAGACTTTATACCCATAGCTGAAACCAATGGCTTAATTTGTGAAATCGGGGACTGGTGTTTAAAGCAGGCTCTTTCTCAGGCAAAAATATGGAACGAGCAATTACCCAGTCACGAAAAAGTCACCATTGCCGTGAATGTATCTTCTTTGCAGTTTAATCAATCCGATTTCGCTCAACATATTATTAACATTACTCAAGACAGCGGCCTGGCCTTAGAGCTATTAGAGTTAGAGATTACTGAATCTGCCATAATGGAAAATCCACAGCAGACAATCGACGATCTAAAATTATTACGCGCAGCAGGTATCCGCATATCTATGGATGACTTTGGAACAGGGTATTCGTCTTTGGCGCAATTAAAACAACTTCCCATAGATGTTTTAAAAATAGATAAGTCGTTTATAGATGAAATTAACCAAAATGATTCGGGCAACGCTATCGTTAAATCTATCATAGACTTGGCCCACAGTTTACACATATCCGTGGTGGCCGAAGGGGTAGAAACTCAAGAGCAGTTTACTTATCTGCAAAAAAACCATTGTGATGTTGTGCAGGGTTATTATTTCTCTAAACCCTTAAACGTAGATAATGCCAACGCTTATTTAAGAAGCACACTGCTTTAAGTCTTTTAGGTCCGCTCCATGACAAAAACCAAATTACTGGGAGGATTATTTTTATGGGCCATGCTAATTGCCATTATCTTTGTGGTCCCCCTTATCCCCCTCATTAGTAACAAAACCATAGAGGCTCCCTTTCTGTTACCAACCGGACCGGACCGCGCCATGGTTTTTTTTGGTTACAGCGCCTGCGGTGACATTTGCCCCACGACCATGATGATGCTGTCCAATACACTTGAATCCAGCAAGTCACAACAAGATTGGCCTGCTGTGATCTTTGTGGACATAGATACCAGCAGTAATGCCCGACAGGCATCCCTTTATGCCAAACAGTTTAATCAACATTTTAGCGGTTATTTTCCTGCCCCTACTGAATTAACCCGGCTTAGTGATTATTTTGGTCTAAACTTTCAACAGACAGGTTCACTCATTTCCCACCGAGGCAGAACCTATTTATTGCAACGACAGGACGGTGTTTGGTATTTAAAGAAAGCCTATAACCCGCAAGGATTCATTGCTGAATTATTAAAGAATGAGCTTTTATAGCCGGAGGTTGAGATGCTTCAAAATTTGTTGCTGGCGTATCAGAGCAATTTAAGTCCTCAGGTGCGCAAGGCGTTACTAAGAGATTTTAAACTCACCGACCTTATAATGCTGTGTATCATCGCGGCGTACGCCATCATGGTGGCTGGATTAACCTCTTGGCAAAATGAGTACTTTACTCTGGGGATCGTGGGCGGTGGCATCATCTTTGCTCTGAGTTTGTTCGCCTACAAGATCATGGCCGGCACTATGTTGTCGCGCATGATCATGGCCACCGCCCTCACCGGCATCATGGCCATCTCGGTGCAACAGGCCAATGGCCAAGGAGAAGGGCACTTTATCTTTTTCATCTCCATCACCATTCTTATTCGCTACCGCGACATAGTGCCTATGCTTACCTTCACACTATTAGCCATCATTCACCATGTGGGACTTACCTATTGTCAGTATGCAGATGTGGAGCTGTTTGGTGAGCCTGTTACGATTTTTTCCTGGGGCAGTAATACCGAGTGGGGCCTGTTATCACCCTTGATATATCATCTATCCATCGCCATCATGGCGCTGGTGATCGCCACCTTTTATATTTTTGAGGGTAACAAGGCATTCAAGATCAACAGCATAGTGATAGGGGCAATTAAACAGGCGGCAAGCGGTGACGTCACCACCCGTATCGACAATCCGGAAGACTCAAATTTAATTTCCCGAATTAACGGTTTCTTCGAAAATCTGCACGGTACGTTCGTCAAGATGCAATCCATATCCAGCACCCTCACTCAGCAATCCACTGCGGGTAACGAAGCGGCACAGAAGCGCGAGATCCAGGCCACCCGCCAGCAGGATGAAGTGAACATGGTAGCCACCGCCATGACCCAGATGGACCAGACCACCCAGGAAATTGCCCGAAATGCCGAGCAATCGGCCTCTGCATCTCATCAATCGGTGCAGACCACGGAACAGGGCAGCCAGTTGGCTGCCACCTTTAAGGACTCCATCGGCCAATTAGCCACGCGCGTGAATCAGGCCTCCGAGATTATTAGCGATCTGGATCAGTCCAGCCAGCAAATTAATTCCATCGTCGCCACCATACAAAGCATTGCCGAACAGACTAACTTGTTGGCCTTAAATGCCGCCATTGAGGCAGCACGTGCTGGCGAGCAGGGCCGTGGTTTTGCCGTAGTAGCTGATGAAGTACGTGTACTGTCGCAACGCACCCACGCCTCCACCGAAGAAATTTCTACTATGATCAAAACGTTTCAGTCCACCACCAGCACGGCGGTGGAAACCATGTCCGGTTGCCATGAACTGGCCGACAACAGCGTGGCGGATGCCAACAAGAGCTCCGAAATATTTCAGGATATTGCAAGCGCCATTTCTGAAATTAATCATATGGTCACTCAGATTGCCACCGCAGCCGAACAACAATCGGCTGCCACCAACGAGAT
>JAPYOO010000009.1 GCA_029938135.1 Bermanella sp.
TTATAGACGGTCTAAGCATGGCGACGATGTTAGTGACGGCGCAACAATTATTTATAGGTATCGCCTTTGGTTTAGTGCTTGAAGTATTGATGCAAATTTTCATCATGTCAGGGCAAATGGTGGCCATGCAAACGGGCCTGGGTATGGCCCAAATGGTAGACCCATCCAATGGTGTCACTGTGGCGGTGGTGGCGCAGTGGTTTTTAATCTTTGTGAATTTATTGTTTGTTTCTTTAAATGGTCATCTAGTTGCCATAGAAATACTGGTGGACAGTTTTTTTTCGATACCGGTGGGCAGTTCAGGTATAAGTCGCGATACCTTATGGGTGGTGGCAAATCTGGGGCAGTGGATGTTTAGCGCGGCCATTGTATTGGCGTTACCGGCGATTACCGCCATGTTAATGGTAAACTTTGCCTTTGGTACGATGGCCAGACTTGCCCCGCAGCTTAATATATTTGCGGTGGGTTTTCCGGTGACTATGATGCTGGGTTTAATTGTAATATGGATAACGTTTGGCGGGTATGGCTCACAGTTTCAGGGCCTATTATCTGAGGCATTTCATATTATGCGGGGCTATCGGTAATGCATAGTCGCCTTTTTTATGCTGCAGGAATGGCTTTTTTGTGTAGCAATCTACCGTTTAGTAGAGATCCTATATAATGAATAATATTGACGGGAAGTATTTAAATGGCTGATGACAGCAGTCAGGAAAAAACAGAAGAACCCACCGCCAAGCGACTTGAAAAGGCCCGTGAAGACGGCCAAATTCCACGCTCCAAGGAGCTCAGTACTAGCCTTATTTTAATTACGGGTGCGCTTTCTCTATGGATATTCAGCGGGGTGCTGTTTAACGCCGCGCAAAAAATATTCGATTTTAATTATACTCTGCAACGTTTTCATATATTTGATACCAATCAAATGATCATCCACTTATCCGCATCCATATTACAAGCTATTGTGGCCATTTCGCCGGTTATGATCTTGTTAGTCGTAGCGGCTATTTTTGGGCCACTGGCATTGGGTGGCTGGATGTTTAGCGGTAAATCGTTATTGCCAAAACTGGACAGGATTAGCCCTTTGGCAGGTTTTAAACGCATGTTTAGCGTTAAAAGTTTGGTGGAACTGTTAAAAAGCTGGTTAAAAATTTTTATTGTTGTGGGCACTATATTAGCGTTATTTTTTTCCCTTAAAGACATTGTATTTGTCTTAAACCAAGAACCTCACCGCGCGGCAATTTTCCATGCCGCCAACCTTGTTATGACCGGAGCCTTAGCCTTAGCCTTGTGTACCCTATTAGTCAGCATTGTAGATGTGCCTTTTCAGATTTATGAGTTTACAAAAAAAATGAAAATGAGCCTGCAAGAAATAAAAGATGAGAGTAAAGATACCGAAGGAAAACCCGAAGTTAAGCAGCGAGTTAGACAATTACAATATGAAATGAGTCAACGCAGGATGATGAGTGACGTGCCTGATGCGGACGTTATTATCACTAACCCCACTCACTACGCGGTGGCATTAAAATATCACAGTGATGAGATGAAGGCGCCCATATTACTGGCCAAAGGCATCGATGAGGTGGCGCTAAAAATTCGAGAAATAGCCAAACACAAGAGTGTGCCCATAGTAGAAGCGCCCACATTAGCTCGGTCAGTGTATGCATTTACTAAAATAGGCAAAGAAATCCCTGAAGGCTTATATGTGGCCATCGCTCAAGTGCTGGCGTATGTTTATCAATTGGATCAGTATTTTAAAGGCCAAGGTGAGCGTCCTAAGCAACCAGTCTTCCCCGTCCCCGCCGATTTACGCGCGTAAAACCTTCTTTATAGGTTTTAAACGTATCAAACCTAGCGAGTTAAACAATTAATTATATAGCCAGCTATTCACTGGCCCCCTCTTTGCAAATGCCCTTACAGCGTCAATTTATATCAGTGTGAATTCTGCCCTGTAATTTAGTGTTGTTAGGAGTGTTTCATGGCCGCCAGCAAAATATCGATGCCTTCGGCGAATGTTTTAAACCAAATTTTTCAGCAGGTGCGCGCCTTAACCAAGGGAAACCTGGGTGTGCCATTCATGCTCATGCTCATGTTGGGCATGATGACGTTACCGGTTCCCACCATATTATTGGATATCTTTTTTACCTTTAATATTGCGCTGGCCATCGTGGTATTAATGGTCAGTATTTATGCTTCCCGCCCGCTAGATTTTGCTATTTTTCCCAGTGTTCTACTAGTGGCCACCCTATTAAGGTTGGCGCTAAATGTAGCCTCTACACGCGTGGTCTTGCTTGAGGGGCACGAAGGCGGCGCGGCGGCCGGTAAAGTCATTGAAGCCTTTGGTGAAGTATTGGTTGGTGGTAATTATGCCGTCGGTTTAGTGGTGTTTTTAATCTTAATGATCATTAACTTTGTGGTGGTCACCAAAGGCGCGGGGCGTGTATCTGAAGTAAGTGCTCGTTTTACCTTGGATGCGATGCCGGGCAAGCAAATGGCCATAGATGCCGATTTAAATGCAGGGTTAATCGATGCAGATCAGGCCAAAGAGCGCCGTACTGACGTGGCTAACGAGGCGGATTTTTACGGTTCCATGGATGGTGCCAGTAAATTTGTAAAAGGGGATGCGGTGGCGGGCATGCTCATTTTAATCATTAATATTTTAGGTGGGCTGGTCATTGGCATGGTGCAGCACGATCTAGATTTTTCTCGTGCCACCGAAGTGTATGCCTTGCTCACCATTGGTGATGGTCTAGTGGCGCAAATTCCCAGTCTATTATTGTCTACCGCCACGGCAATTATTGTGACGCGCAATAACAGTAAAGAAAATATGGGCAGTCAAATTTTCACACAAATGTTTGATACCAGCCGTTCATTATCGGTGGCCGGTGGGGTATTGATATTAATGGGCTTAGTGCCTGGCATGCCTCATTTGGCCTTCTTGGGTTTAGGCTCGTTAGCATTAGCAGGGGCTTATTTGATTTATAGAAAAAATAAGCAGCCTGATATCGTCGATGAAGGCGTTGGGGGCACGGCTCGTCAGGCGGCAAAAAAGGCCGGATCTTCTCAAGCGGCGGGTCAGTCGGTGCCAGCTTTACCCGGGGGGGACTCCAAAGAAGTGGATTGGGACGATGTGGAAAATGTAGACATCATTGGTTTAGAAGTGGGTTATCGCTTGATTCCTTTAGTGGACAAAAATCAAGGTGGCCAATTGCTCAGTCGCATCAAGGGTATTCGTCGTAAATTGTCACAGGACTTGGGTTTTTTAGTGCCCAGTGTGCACATACGCGACAACTTAGACTTATTGCCCAACGCCTATCGTATTCAGCTTATGGGGGTGAGCATTGCCGAAGCCGAAATAGAGCCGGATAAAGATATGGCCATCAATCCCGGGCAAGTGTTTGGTAAGTTAGACGGAATAGCCACACAAGATCCAGCCTTTGGTTTGGAGGCGGTGTGGATTGACGCCACCAAAAAAGATCAGGCACAAACGTTAGGTTACACAGTGGTGGATTCCAGTACGGTGGTGGCCACCCATTTAAATCAACTTTTACAAAAGCATGCCAGTGAACTCATTGGTCATGAAGAAGTGCAAAAAATGCTGGATAGACTGGCACAGATCTCTCCTAAATTGGCTGAAGAGCTCGTGCCTAATACTCTTAACCTCAGTCAATTACTGGGTGTATTGCAAAGCCTGTTACGTGAAGGGGTGCCGGTGCGCGATATTCGCAGTATCGCCGAGGCCTTGGCGAATACCTCGGTAGACAGTCAAGATACCGCCGCCTTAATTGTGATGGTGCGTCGTGTACTGAAGCGCCTTATCGTACAAAGCATCTATGGCAATGTAGATGACCTGCCTGTGATTACCCTAGAGCCATCTTTGGAACAGTTATTGCTGAAGACAGTACAGCAGAGCAAACAACAAACAGGTTCCAGTGACAATATGATATTAGAGCCCTCCATGACCGAGAAACTACAGACGTCGTTACTGGAAGCTACTCGCAACCAAGAAATGGCCGGTAATCCAGCGGTACTGTTGGTGAGCAATATCTTACGTCCCGTGCTGGCTAATTTTGTACGTTCCTTAATGGATAATTTACACGTGTTGTCGTATCAAGAGATTCCCGATAACAAGCAAATAACCATTGCCGCGACCATCGGGGCTTGAAACTAATATGACACCTTATATTTTAAAAAGTACTGGAGGGAAATTATGAAAGTAAAACGCTTTACCGCCACCAGTATGCAAAAAGCGTTAAAAAGCGTGCGCAACGAGATGGGTCCCGATGCGGTTATTCTTTCTAACCATCGGGTAAAAGGTGGCGTTGAAATTATAGTGGCTCAAAACTATGAGCCCATAAGCGCTCATACGTCGCCGACGCCCTATGTTAACGAGGATTATCAGCCTGTAAAATCGAATGTAGCCGCCAAAGCTAAACCAAGTAATTATGTCGCGGCTCCAAAATCTTTTTTAGCGGATGAACTCGATAAAATAACAAGATCGACCCCTCCTGCCGCTAAACCACCTGTGGCCAAAAAAATGGCCGTTAAAAGTGACAGTAAAGCGCCTTCTAATCCGTGGCCATTTTTAAGCAGTGATGAACGTAATGATGTGGAGGAACAGCTGCGGCTACAAGATCAGCTTGAATCGTTAAAGACCCTGCGCGAAACGTCCCCCATTCAATTACCCCAAGACAAAGCGGGTTTGCAGCAAGCCTTAGAAAATATAAAACACCAGCGTGAAGAGGGTGGTGGCTCACCTATAGAATTCATCAATACAAAGAGTAAACCCGTTGTAAACGAGGTAATGCCAGAAGCCAATAAACAATTAATTGATGAGGTTCGCAACGAACTGCACGACCTTACCGAAATGCTTAAGGCCAACTCAAATAAACCCTTAGTTGAGCGCTCTCAACCCGTCAGTTTTATGTGGAAAAAATACAGCCCCAGCAATGCCTTACAGGCCAAACTGTGGGCGCGACTAGAGAGCATGGGTTTTGATGAATGGCTGATTTATCAACTGTTGGGCAAACTAGAAAGCCAACAAGATGAAAAGCTGGCGTGGCAATCGTGCTTACAAGAATTAAGTAATCACTTAAACATGTGCCCAAGCGATCTTTTAAAGGGTGGGGGCATTTTTGCTTTAGTTGGCCCTACAGGAGCAGGTAAAACCACCACCATCGCTAAAATGGCGGTGCGTTTTACCCTAGAGCATGAAGGCGCCAAAGTAGGTTTGATTACGATGGATAACTATCGCTTGGCAGCCCACGATCAATTACGCACATTAGGGCAAATTTTAGGTGTACAAGTGCTAGTGGCCGATCAGGAGCACAGTTTATTGGGGTGTATTGAAGCTTTGCAGGAGTGTGATCTGGTATTAATTGATACCGCGGGCCTGAGCCCTGAACATCCTATGTTGGAATATCAGTTGGCACAATTGGCCCAACTAAAAGGCCGTATTAATACTTTATTAACCTTACCGGCCACCAGTAATAGCAGAGTGCTGCGTAAGGTCTATCATAATTATAAGGCAGCACACTTAACCGGTTGTGTATTAAGTAAGGTAGACGAAGCGAGCAGTCTAGGGGAAGCCATTAGTGTGTTATTAGAAAGCGCTTTGCCATTACATTACATTACCGACGGTCAACGCATACCGGACGATTTTCAGCGTGTGCATGCAAAAGGTTTAGTGAAGCGTGTGGTGCAGGTGGCGAAACAAGAGCAGCAGTTAGCGTATACCACGGGTTTGGCGGCAGGAGCATGGTAGTGATGAGAAATAATAAAAATAAGGTTTATACATATACAGTTTACCCAGTAATTAAGGTGAAAAAATGCATCCAGTACAAGTAATTGCCGTAACCGGTGGCAAAGGTGGGGTGGGCAAGAGCAACGTGTCGGTAAATTTGAGTATCGCTTTGGCTGAATTAGGCCGTAAAGTGGTGTTGCTGGATGCCGATCTAGGCTTAGCAAACATTGACATTTTATTGGGCATTCACGCAAAAAATAATATCAGCAATGTATTAAGCGGCGAAATCACGCTACGTGATGTTTTAGTGACGGGTCCTGGCGGCATTCGTATTATACCGGCCGCATCGGGCACTCAAGCCATGGCCAGTTTAGCGCCGGTTGAACACGCGGGTTTGATTCGAGCTTTCAGCACTATCAGTGATCAGTTAGACATATTAGTGGTGGATACCGCTGCGGGCATTGGTGATGCTGTGACCAGTTTTGTGAAAGCCAGCCAAGAAGTGTTGATAGTGGTAACGGATGAACCCACCAGTATTACGGATGCTTACGCGCTTATAAAATTACTTAATCGCGATCATGGTTTATTCCGTTTTCGGGTATTGGCCAACATGGTGAAAAGCAGCCAGGACGGCCATAACTTATTTGCGAAAATGACCAAAGTAACCGACCGCTTCCTCGATGTGGCTTTACAATATGTGGGCTGCATTCCGTTTGATGATTCAGTTAAACGTGCGGTGCAGCGCCAACGTGCGGTGGTGGAAGCGTATCCTCGTGCAAAGGCCTCCTTGGCTTTTAAATCCTTGGCTAAAAAAGTCGATGGCTGGCCCTTACCCACGACGCCAAGAGGCAATCTAGAGTTCTTTGTGGAGAATTTAGTCCGCACCGCCGAGCCTGAAAAATGATCATAGGACACGTTTATAACCATTTTATTTTTTTAAATGGAACAAGCTTGGCTAAAATATACGCTCAGACAGTAGATGCTTAAGGCATGGCCATGACAGGGGGAGTTGCCTTGTACAGCGATCAAAAACCGGATTATGACCAGCTTATCGAGCAGCATGCCACGCTCGTGAAGCGCATTGGGCACCATTTAAAAGGGCGCTTACCCGCCAGTGTGCAAGTGGATGACTTAATTCAATCGGGCATGATTGGCTTGATGGAGGCGGCACGTAAATACGAGCCCAGCAAAGGCGCCAGCTTTGAAACCTACGCGGGCATTCGCATTCGCGGTGCCATGCTGGATGAAATTCGTAAAGGCGATTGGGCGCCACGTAGTGTGCATCGTAACAGTCGCCGTATAGCGGAGGCGATTCGCTTTGTAGAAGGGCAAACCGGCTGTGACGCCAAGGACAGTGACGTGGCCCAAGCATTGGACATGTCACTGGAGCAGTACCATCATCAGCTACAAGATGGCATGGGCTCACGACTGTTCAGTTTTGAAGAGTTACTGTCGCAACAAGGGGAGCGTGAAGGCGGCATAGCGGGCGGCACAGACAGCCCTCTGGCCGGTTTGCAAAGTGAACATTTTAAGCAGCATCTTGCCCGCGCCATTAAAGGCCTGCCTGACCGTGAACAGCTGGTATTGGCTCTATACTATGATGAAGAGCTCAACTTAAAGGAAATAGGCGCCGTGCTGGAAGTGAGTGAGTCCAGGGTGAGTCAGATTCATAGTCAGGCAGCGCATCGCTTGCGTGCTCGTCTGAGTGAATGGGTTGAAAAACAAAGTTAGATTTAAGAGCACACATCGTAAGCTATTTCTTTGAGGTTAATTTTTGCATCACTTTTTTTACTGAACGACGTTGTTTATTTAAGGGCTGTTACACGTTAAAAGCCTGAATTAAACAGACGTCAGCCACTAATTGTTTAAATCATTGTTTACTGCGCTGGATTACTGACTAAGTGTGACTAGACTAAAACTAGGCATTAAAGTCAAGCCGGGGCACTGGGAGGTAGCTTTGGATAAAAATATGAAGATTCTCGTTGTAGATGATTTCTCTACTATGAGGCGCATTATTAAAAATCTTTTGCGGGATTTGGGTTTTACCAATACATCGGAGGCGGATGATGGCAATACCGCGTTACCCATGCTGCAAAGTGGTAATTTTGATTTTCTTGTAACCGACTGGAATATGCCGGGAATGACGGGAATTGAACTACTAAAACATGTGCGCGAAGATGAGAGATTAAAAGACTTACCTGTTCTAATGGTAACCGCTGAGGCTAAGCGTGACCAAATTGTGGCGGCCGCTCAGGCTGGCGTAAATGGTTATGTTATTAAGCCGTTTACAGCCGCGGTATTAAAGGAAAAAATTGATAAAATATTTGAACGAGCGGGATAGGGAACATTCAACCGCATGTGGATTTCGTTCAGGTATTTTTATTTGGGACCAATTCCTAAAACTGTGTTGGACCAAAGATGACAGGATATTTCCATGACGACAATGGAGTTGCAAGACCCAGGCGATGACTTTGAGAAATTATTCTCTGATAAAGCCAAAGAGTTAATGGGTCGTTTAGAGAAAAATGACTTGGCCGGTGCAGTCGGCTTAATTCAAGAATTGCAAAAAGTTCGCGACGAAAACCTCTATCAAGAAATAGGACAATTGACCCGCGCGCTGCACGAATCCATTAAAAAATTTAAGCTTGATAGCGGTGTAAAAGGCGCTGGCTCGGATATAGACGAGGCCAATGACGGGCTCGCGTATGTGGTGGAAATGACGGCTAAGGCTGCCAATAAAACCATGGACAAAGTGGAAGACAGTTTGCCTTTATCGCAAGATATTTCTGCTGGGTCGAGTGAAATAGATCAAGAATGGCAGCGGTTTTTAAATAAAGAATTAAACCCTTCTGAATTTAGAGAGCTTTGCAAAAAAATTACGGTGTTCTTAAAAAGTACCGGTACTAACACTAAAAAGCTTAATCAAAACTTAAATGACATTTTATTGGCTCAAGACTTTCAAGACTTAACGGGTCAAGTGATTCAAAAGGTCACCACGATGGTGACGGATGTTGAGGCGCGTCTAGTTAATCTTGTGTCCATGGCCGGACATGTGGATCAGTTGACCGGCATGCAGCATGGTGAGATTAAAGTCGAGAGCAAAGAAGAAAATATTGATAAAGGGGTTGGCCCCCAAGTCAACGCCGATGAATTAGAAGATGTTGCCTCGAATCAGGATGATGTGGACGATCTTCTCTCGAGCTTAGGGTTTTGAAGCTTAGAGAGATCGCAAAATTTTAAAATAAAAGAAGGCACTAAAAATTGCCTTACTTTGATTTTTAAAGAGGAAATAGGATGAGCATAGACGCAGATGATGAGATCCTTCAGGACTTTTTAGTGGAAGCTGGGGAGATTTTGGAGCTGCTTTCAGAGCAACTGGTTGAGCTGGAAAATAGCCCACAAGACCAAGAGTTGTTAAATACTATTTTTCGTGGCTTTCACACTGTAAAAGGCGGCGCGGGATTTTTACAGCTTAACGCTCTGGTTGACTGTTGCCATGTAGCCGAAAATGTATTTGATATATTGCGCAACGGTCAGCGCAGTGTCACGCCTGAATTAATGGATGTGGTGTTACGCGCGTTAGATACCGTCAATGAAATGTTTACCAGTGTGCGCGCCGGCTCCGAGCCCGTACCCGCCTCTGCTGAATTGATAGCCGACTTAACTAAGTTTTCTACACCTGAAAGTGCCGACGAAGCGGCTGCTCCAGAGGCCAGTGTTGAAGTTGAAGCTGCTCCAGCAAGTGAAGCCGCTCCACCAGCCGTAGATGCGTCTGCTGGGGATGTGCCTGCTGGTGACATTACCGATGACGAATTTGAAGGGCTATTAGATGCCTTAGATGATGTAGCTGGGGATCCTAAAGCGGTAAGTGAACCTGCTGTACCAGCTCCAGCACCAGCACCCACTGCCGCATCAAACACCGATGAAATTACAGAAGATGAATTTGATGCACTTCTTGATCAGCTTCATGGTTCGGGCAAAGGGCCTGGCACTAATGAAGGTGAAGCGCCGGCAGCTAACGCTGAACCGCCCAAAGCCGTCACGCCCGCCAGTAGCACTCCTGCTTCTGAGCCCGCAGGCCAGAACATTTCAGAATCTGAGTTTGAAGACTTATTAGATAAACTGCACGGAAAAGGCAATGGTCCAACGGATAAAGGCCTAGAAGGCGGCAGTGACGCGGCTGCATCTGCAACACCTGAATCTAAACCAGAGCCTGTAGCCGCGCCACCAGTGAAACCTGTTCCTGTCGCCAGTGCCTCGGTTTCTGCAGCCAAACCGGCGACCCCTGCAGCGGCTAAAAAAGCGGAAGCACCTGTACCGGCGGCTGAAGCGACAGTTCGAGTAGATACTAAACGCTTGGATGACATCATGAACATGGTGGGTGAGCTTGTATTAGTACGTAATAGATTGGTGCGTTTAGGGCTTAAAAGTACCGACGAATCAATGGCAAAGGCGGTAGCTAATTTAGATGTGGTAACGGGTGATTTGCAAACATCGGTCATGAAAACACGTATGCAACCCATTAAAAAAGTGTTTGGGCGTTTTCCGCGAGTGGTACGAGATTTGGCTCGAAACCTTAAAAAAGAAGTGACCTTAGAATTACGTGGTGAAGACACCGACCTTGATAAAAATCTAGTAGAGGCTTTGGCTGATCCATTGGTTCACTTAGTGCGAAATTCGGTGGATCACGGCATCGAACAACCAGCAGAACGCGAGGCCAGTGGTAAATCTAAAAACGGCACTGTGATACTAAGTGCCGAGCAAGAAGGTGATCATATATTGTTGTCTATTTATGACGATGGTAAAGGCATGGACCCCAAGGCATTACAACGCATTGCCGTTGAGAAAGGCGTTATGGATCAGGATGCCGCCGAGCGCTTAACAGACAGCGAATCGTTTAATTTAATTTTTGCCCCCGGTTTTTCCACTAAGACTGAAATTAGTGAAGTGTCTGGTCGTGGTGTGGGCATGGATGTGGTTAAAACCAAAATAAACCAGCTCAATGGCACCATTAATATTGAATCTGAGATTGGTAAAGGCACAAAAATTCAGATTAAAGTGCCGTTAACGCTGGCCATTATGCCGACCTTAATGGTGATGTTATCTGAACAAGCATTTGCCTTTCCATTAGTGAGCGTGAATGAAATTTTCCACCTAGATCTGACTAAAACCAATGTCATAGATGGACAGGAGGTTGTGGTGGTACGAGAAAAAGCCGTGCCATTATTTCACTTAAAACGCTGGTTGGTGGGTAATTGTTTAGTGACCTCTTCCGGAGTGGATCCTGATACGAATAGCGAGACCGCGAATGTGAAGGAAGGCCATGTGGTGGTCGTGTCAGTAGGCACTCAAAGAGTAGGCTTTGTGGTGGATCAATTAGTAGGGCAAGAAGAGGTCGTGATAAAACCTTTAGGGAAAATGCTGCAAGGCACGCCCGGTATGGCAGGTGCGACTATTACCGGTGATGGTCGTATTGCTCTTATTTTAGATGTACCCAGTATGCTGAATCATTATGCTTCAAAAGTAAATTTAGCCGCTTAAGCGTATCGAACGCCACCAAGGGTATGTAAATGGCCATAAAAGTATTGGTGGTAGACGATTCAGGTTTTTTTCAGAAGCGTATCGCTGAAATTTTAAAGCCAGTTTCTGATATCAAAATTATTGGTTTTGCCAGTAATGGTCGTGAGGCCATTGAAAAAAACCAAGCCCTTAACCCTGACGTCATTACCATGGATTACGAAATGCCGGTAATGGACGGGCTGACGGCATTGCGTAACATCATGAACTTAAAACCCACTCCTGTACTCATGTTCTCATCCTTGACCTACGCAGGTGCGCGTATCACTTTGGATGCATTGGACGCTGGGGCTGTGGACTTTTTGCCTAAAAACTTTGGGGACTTGCAACAAGGAGGTACCAAAATTCGTGATTTACTCACCGATAAAATAAAGGCGGTGGCTAAATTTTATAATCGCAATGCGAGCCCTGATGCTTATCGAGTGAACAGCTTTGAATCTGTTTCTAAACCTGGATCGAGTGGCAATGATAAAAAAAATGTAAGTCCAGTAAAGTCACAAATCAAGCCGCCAGAAAATCCAGTTGAAACAAGGGATAACTCTGTAAAAGTAAATGTTAAGCCCAAAGTCATTGAGGTGCCAGTTAAAGTAAAAGTGGCTGGCGCATCTGTAAATTCTACTAATAATACTCGCTTGGATAGTATTGATGTGGTGATAATTGGTACTAGCACAGGGGGGCCAGTGGCATTGCAAAAAGTACTGACCTGTTTACCGGCTAATTTCCCTAAACCCATCGTACTGATTCAACATATGCCCGCCTCTTTTACCGGAGCATTTGCCGAGCGTTTAAATAAACTATGCAAGATTAAAGTTAAGCTGGCTGAAGACGGCGACGTTATGTCTCCAGGTGTTGCGTTATTAGCGCCAGGTGGCAAACAAATGATACTAGAGCGCACTAAGGTAAGAATTGTAGATGGTGATGATAGAGTGAATTATAGGCCTTGTGTGGATATAACATTTGCATCGGCCGCTAAATATTTTTCCTCTAAAGCCTTAGGGATAATTTTAACGGGCATGGGCAGTGATGGCCGGGATGGCGCTAAACTGATGAAAGATAATGGCGCGTCTATTTGGGCGCAAGATGAAAAAACCTGTGTTATTTATGGCATGCCCATGGCCATTGTAAAAGCAAAGTTGGCCAATGCTATTTTATCGTTAAACGATATTGGTCCAATGCTTATTAAAGAAGTTAGGCGATAATTAAACAACTTAAGTTTATGTACCATGAAAATTGTTTTTAATTTTTATGGATTAATAGACATAATTTAACGTAACAAATAGTGATGGCCCATGGATTGGTTGAGTTTGGCAGGTATTGCCTTAGGTTTGGCGGCTATAGTACTGGGTAATTTGGCCGAAGGGGGGGTGACGTCGGCTTTAATAAATGTACCGGCTGCGTTGATCGTATTTGGTGGCAGCTTTGCGGCCCTGTTGGTGCAATCTCCTTGGGTGGTGATTAAAAATGCCTTTATTCGCACTAGCTGGTTATTTGTTCCGCCAAGATTTAATTTGGAGGATTTACTGGAGACCTTGTGTCAATGGGGGCATGCGGCACGGCGAGAGGGTTTAATCGGTTTAGAAAATATTGCCGAGGTTGAGCATTCTTTGTTTGCTCGCAAAGGACTTAACTTGTTGGCCGATGGGCAGCCTCCGGGGGCTATTCGCAACAGCTTAGAATTGGATTTATACAAACAAGAAGACATGGGCATGCAGTCAGCCCATGTATATGACAGCTTAGGTGGTTACGCCCCCACTATTGGTATCATCGGTGCGGTACTGGGTTTGATGCAAGTGTTAGGGAATTTAAATGACCCGAGTGAAATTGGACCCGGTATCGCCACCGCTTTTATAGCAACGTTGTATGGGTTGGGTAGCGCAAATTTAATTTTTTTACCGTTAGCTCAAAAGCTTAAACACTTAGTGCGCAGTGAATACCTCTATAACGAGCTGACCATCGAAGGTTTAGTCGCCATAGCGGAAGGTGAGCATCCAAACTCTATTCGTTATCGTTATGAGATTTTGAAAAAACCTAATTGATGTACCGACAAGGAATTGGATTATGCCAAGACGTCA
This sequence comes from Bermanella sp., assembly GCA_029938135.1. GTDB lineage: Bacteria > Pseudomonadota > Gammaproteobacteria > Pseudomonadales > Oceanobacteraceae > Bermanella. The sequence continues at coordinate 13,387 of JAPYOO010000009.1, forward strand.
CCTGCGGCCAGAATCGGTACACCCTTATCGTTGGATGGTGTCTTACGCCGATTTTATGACCTTATTATTTGCTTTTTTTGTGGTGATGTATGCCATGTCTTCGGTGAATGATAAGAAGTTTGATGCCATGTCGATTTCTATTGTTGGGGTTTTTGATGGCACCAATAAATCGCTTAAACCTTTTCAATTGGATGCGATTTTTCCCAGTCTTTCACCATCCTCTGATGTTGCGCTAATTTCCTCCAAGGAAGGTGACCGTCCAGAACCGCCTGCCGATGTATTGGAGCTCATACAAAGTTCTCTCAACCCTTTGATTGATGCAAAGAAATTTAATCTTACGATGGATGAAAAGTGGCTGCAATTAGAAGTGCCGGTGGACGCATTATTCACCGACTCTGGAGTGAAACTTAGTTATGAAGGGGAGCAAGTTTTAGTGAAGCTGGCTAAGTCATTTATGGCGTTCAGTAATCCTATTAATATAGAAGTGTTTGGCGATAATAAAAAAATTGAAGGTGCGAATCCTTGGCTGTTAACCGCGCGCCAAGGAACGGTCATCGGGCAGTTTTTATTGTTGGAGCAAATTGCCGCTCAGCGTTTGGCAGTGGTCTCTTATGGCCCGTTTCAGCCTATTGCTACTAATGATGATGAAGACGGGCGCGCCATTAATCGACGGGTTCTATTTTTAATAGATCGATCTGTCATTCACCGAGAACGCATAAAAACGGTGACGAATCGGCACTTGTCTGCTAAATCTTAATAGGGACTGTATTTTTATTGCGTCAACTAAGCACGATATTTGCATTGGATAGCACGGTAGAACTTAGAAAATAACACCGGTTGTAACGGGGTTGTACGGATATACATGGAAAAGGCTGTGATTATTTTCATCGCCTTTTTCAAGACTTAATAAATACGGATAGTCAGCTTTATCTAAGTAGTATGAGTGAAGCGGGAAGGCCAAGGAGTGAACTGTGCACGTATGGGCCGTAGCAAATCAAAAGGGTGGAGTGGGTAAAACCACCACCACTGTGTGCCTGGCTGGATTGTTAGGAGAGCTAGGTCATAAGGTGCTTATGGTTGACTTGGATCCTCATGGCTCATTAACCAGCTATTTTAAATATAATCCTGATGATATGGAAACCAGTATTTATGACCTGTTCATGCATGAAGGTAAAATACCCGAGGGTTTGCCCAAAAAAATAATACTGTCCACTAGCCAAGAGGGCGTAGATTTATTTCCTGCTAGCACTGCTCTGGCCACATTAGAGCGAAAAGTGGCCACTCAGGGAGGTATGGGGTTAGTGATTTCTAAATCCTTAGCCACCCTATGGGATCAATATCAATATGTAATCATAGATACGCCGCCCATTTTAGGGGTGTTAATGATTAATGCCTTGGCGGCCGCTCAAAAATTATTAATCCCAGTGCAAACCGAATATCTGGCCGTTAAGGGATTGGAGCGCATGACACATACCCTGTCTATGGTGATGCAGTCGACTAAAAAGAAACTGCCATTTACCATTATTCCAACATTATATGATCGACGTACCCATGCCTCTTTGAACGCCTTAAAAAATATTCGCCAACTTTATGGTGAACAAGTATTTATTGAGGCTATTCCGGTGGATACCCGTTTTAGAGACGCCAGTGAGTTGGGGAGCATGCCTTCAAAAATTGATCCCGATGGTCGTGGTGTGCGAGTTTATAAGCATTTGTTAACCGACTTATTAAAAACCAGCGATGACTCTCACCAGGCTTCTCAATAAGGATTATCTAGAGGTGCCCTAAAATATTAACGCAAGGATGACGACTCGCATGCATACAACTTCTGATTACGTGGTAAGCAGTTATTTAGACAGTTTGTTAATGGATTTAACCTTGTCTGAGGCGACCATTAAGATTGCGCCCATAGCTACTTACTCCCCTCAAGACAGTATTATTAGCAGCCAAAAATTAGTGCCTTGTTTTGATCCTTTTTTATTTATGGACATAACGGCGGGTTATTCTCGGACTCAGCACTGGCTGGTGTATCTATTGGTTCTGCGCCTTAGTGCCTCTTTGCCACCAAGCGCTCTTAGGCGTTACTGCCGCAGACAGTGCCAAACCTTAATAAATTATTTACAAGTCACTTGTCCATGAGTGTATCTGGACCACCAAAGTCCGTTAAAGTCGATGTAGTCGTTCAGGATTACATGGATAGTTTATTGGCGGATTTATTTCCAGAAATACAAGATGAAGCAGAGGTTTTAGCTGTCACAACAGTACCTGAGGTAACGACGCAAACAGTGGTTAAAGAGAAAGAAGAAGCCACCAGTTCCGCTGTTGCGATGACTCAACCACTTAGTCCCCCCCCCGATGCGCCACAGCCGCTTAAACAACCCCAGAACACGATTGAATTAGCCAGTACCCCCGTAGAGGAGGTTATTGCTCAAGTGGCTGAGGTAGCATCACCTATTAAGCTGAGCATTGAAGCGCCAGAGGTTGTCTCGCCCAAAATCATCGCACCAGAAATTGTAGCGGCCACTGAGTTGATTGAAGAGCGGGCATACCCAAGTGCCCCCGTTTGGGCGCAACAAGCCTTTGATGTCTTATTGTTTGATGTGTGTGGCTTAAAATTGGCGGTCTGTATGGAATCGTTGGGACGCATCATCAAAATAGAACAAGAGTTGAATCAATTAATTGGCAGACCGGCCTGGTTTATGGGGGCCTATAGCGAAAACGAACAGAGCTTATATGTGGTGGATACCGCCAAATTCATCATGCCAGAAAAAGGCTACGACCTAGCAGAGCAGGGGTTTGAGTTTATTATTCAATTACAACGTAGTAACTGGAGTTTGGCGTGCAAAGAAGTCTACAGCACGGTTCGGTTACTGCCGGATCAAGTGAAATGGCGATCCAGTGAAGGTAAGCGTCCTTGGTTAGCAGGGACGGTCATCGAACATATGTGTGCATTAATCCATGTTGATTCACTGGTTGATCTACTGAAAAGCGAGAATGCGTAATTCCCTTCAACAACCGACTGGCACACAACCTGCTCTAGTCTAGACTAATAACTAGCAATGTTATGAATTTGACGATATGTCCATGATAGGACGTAAGGTGTAGTGAGATGTCTATTGGTAGACCCGTCACGAGCCTATATTTAATAGGAGATTGTTATGAGTACCTATGAAGCAAAAGGGGTGGCTGATGATCCCGTGTTGCAATGGGTGACGTTTCGTTTAGACAACGAAAGCTATGGCATTAATGTTATGCAAGTGCAGGAAGTATTGCGCTATAGCGAAATTGCGCCAGTACCGGGAGCGCCTACCTATGTGCTGGGTATTATTAATTTACGCGGAAATGTCGTCACAGTAATAGATACCCGCTTGCGTTTTGGTTTGTCACAAACCGAAACTTCAGATCAAACCCGTATTGTCATTATTGAAACCGAAAACCAAGTGGTGGGTATATTAGTCGATTCGGTGGCGGAGGTTGTGTATTTACGCCAGTCTGAAATTGAAACCACACCAAATGTGGGCAATGACGAAACGGCCAAATTTATTCAAGGTGTTTGTCATAAAAATGATGAACTGCTTATTCTGGTTGATCTAGAAAAAATGATGTCAGATGAAGAGTGGGCCGAACTCAACGATTTTTAGAAAAAAAGTTAATAGTAATTATTAGCCATTTATTCACATTGAATGAATGGCTTCATTATAAAAATAATATGAAAGGTGAAGTATGTTGGAATCTATTTTAGCGTTTACGTCTGCCGATATTGCCTTGTGGGTTGTGTCAGCTTGTTCGGTGTCGGCTTTATTTATGTCAGTTTATAATGGTCGCGTATTAGTGAAGCAAAAGCGACAGCACATGTTACGCAATCGCCGACTGCAAGAAGATATGCGTGCCTTATCTAAAAGCGCTGTAGGCATGGGCCAAAAAGTATTACAAACCGAGCGTAAATTAATGGACGTGTTAAAAAAACAAACCTCTATTTTAAATACTCAAGCGGAGCATCCATCGTACGATCAGGCGGGTAGCTTGATCGCAATGGGGGCCACGGAAGATGACCTTGTTAATACCTGCGGTTTCAGCCATTGCGAAGCAGAGTTGTTGTTGTCACTAAAAAAACACAATCATTCGGCGTCTGCCAGCGTTCACTGACATGTAAATTTAAAATATTAACGGTTTAATAAAAGGGCTGCCCATAAATGGCAGCCCTTTTTTATTTGTTTGAATATATTTAAATCCGTTAACCTCAATTTTATTCTGTTTTGTCAGTATTAATATGAACGATTCTCTGGCCATTCAAAGCAATATAACAACAGCTTAATGTCAAATTAGTTTTAGCGTTATTTAGCTATAACCCCCTCGAAGTTTTACAGCCAGAAGTTACAAGGCTCCATGGATTCACCGCCTATACTCAAGTTAATGATTTGTTAAAAGGAGTAAGGCAATGTTACGGGAATTTATGTTACGTAAAGTGGCGATCATGCTAACTATATTACTGACATTTTCGGCTTTACCCGCTCACTCAGAGCAAATAGAGTCTATTCAGGGGGCCAATACGGTGGATGCATTTCAGGCCTTGAAGTTGTTTGAACATGGCGCCACCTTTATTGACGTACGCGATGAGCAGCAATTTCAACTGGGGCATATTCGCAGCGCGGTGCATTTGGACCTTAAAAGGGACTTCAATGATTTGTACTTGATTGAAACTCTAGATAGAAATATTCCCATTGTGATCTACTGCAATAGTGCTCACTGCTATCGCAGTGCCGTTGCTACCTTTTTGGCGGTGGCTTGGGGTTATGAGAATGTTTATTACTTTAAAGATGGTTATTTCACTTGGTTGGCGTTGGATTTACCCGTAGTGATGGATACCAGCCAAGACGCCATAGCATCCTTTGAGGAGGCGGATAGTCATTGGCGCTTAAGCATGGAAAACGCCTTAGCTGAATTGCAGGTGGCCAAAGCCAATGGTTTAGAAGTTCCTGAATTACCCACTGTACATACAGTGACCCAATAGACGCTTTAGTTCGTGAGCTTTAAATAGCCAAACCCCTTAATTTACGGGTGTTGAGCTAACACTTTGTTTTAATTAAAATTAATTTAAAAATAAGGGTGACAAAGGCAAATCCATCCGTATAATGCGCCCCACATCTCGAGACAAGCAAAGCTTTATCGGAATGTATGTGGGGCCTTAGCTCAGCTGGGAGAGCGCAACACTGGCAGTGTTGAGGTCAGCGGTTCGATCCCGCTAGGCTCCACCAATTTTCTTTATATCTAACAGTGAACCATGTGAAGATGGTGAATTGGTAAAGAAGGTTATGAATGAATTGGGTCCCGTTCGTCTAGAGGCCTAGGACACCGCCCTTTCACGGCGGTAACAGGGGTTCGACTCCCCTACGGGATACCATCCTTTTCATTCAAATATCAGCGACACTCTAGTAGTTCTTACGTTTAACCTCCCAAAAAACCATAAAAAATTACAACCCTGACGGGATGTTCTTTTCTTTTTTTGTGTTAATCATTAGTGCTGTTTAATAGTGCAGTATTATTTAATGCGGACCCAATTAAATATGGGCCCCCACTTAGCGCGCATTAGTTGCTTGCTGAATGCTGCAAAATCCCCTGTACATACGACTTACCATTTTCACTAAACAATGCCAGCAATTGAGCCAGCGTATCTTCAAGTGCATTAATGCCTGCTTGGCCCTTATGCTCTCGTATTTTCTGTAGCAGCATGTGGCGCTCACTGAGCTCAGAGAACTCTATACTTTTGTCGGCCACAAACTTTTTGGGCATATTTTGTAGAATGACATTATCCAGCTTGCCGGCCTGATCAAAGGCACCTTTGGCAAATACATCCACTACAAAAGCATGCCTGTATTCTCCCACGGACTCAGAGTTGTGGGTGGCTAGTAGGGCCGCGTGTTGATGATCATCGCGTATGTAGGCTTTTTTCATGACCAGCTCTTGAAACTCTTCTATGGCCGTGTGACGGTTTGAGACTATTTGCACGGCGTCTGTTTGCGGCCCTGTGAGCCCAATAATATTTAATAATCCCACCCATATAGTGCTGGCCGTGCTGTTACCGGGCACGGGTGTTACGTGGTACGGGTTTGAAAAGTCACCCACATAATGCAAACCTAACCCCATGAAGCGCCAGCCCCAATACGGGTGGCCTTGCTCAAAAGCAAATTGTGATAAATGTTTAAACTGCTGGATGCGATATTCAGGGTAAGTGCGTTTTAAAAATCCGCCGGCCGCAAAGATCATCTCACTTTCATGGTAAAAACCCATGTGAAAGGGCGCTTGAGTGCCATAATCTAAATTTGGGTTTCCAAAGGGCTGCTCTCCAAAACCATAGATTTTGCCATGCTCTGTTTTACTGTCTGTATATAATCCAATGTCTAGACCGTGATCGGGTTCATCGTTGGCACTAACAACAACATCTAATGGCGCCACAAGTTGGCCCGGCTGCAGTTCAATAATATTAATGTTATCTAAATAGCGGTTGTCCTCATATACGGTAATTTGTGAAGCTGCTAATTTCACTCTTCCTGCGACTTTTTGTCCTGGATTGAGTTGTAAGTATAAATTGAGTGGAGTATTGGGGTTAATGCGTACGGCATGGCTGAAGCGTTGACGAATATCTTTTATCTTACCGGTGGCTTTGAACGCAAGCGCTGCAGGCAGTGGATCGTAATGAAATAGGTTTTGCTTCATCCACATTTCTTCTTGGGCCAGAAAAGTAACTAACGGCTCTTCAGTTGCCAGCAAAAAGTTTTCAAGGCTTTCCACCTTCACTTGTTTGGCTTGAGCTACTTCAGGCATAGATTCAAGCATACCTTGGCTAATTAAGGTGTGGTTGGCCCAGCCAAAGGAGTAATTTGAAAGCAATAAACTACATACAGCCAATAGGGCTGACTTTACAGGGGGTATCATCGCGCTTGCCTTTTATTATTTGTTATAGGCCCATACCTTAACCATGGATACTGAAATGCACAATGTATCTAGCGGTAAATGTACCCGATGAAAGTAAATGCAAACCTGGCTAATAGGCCTTGTTAGGTTAAAAACACTTCCACTTCAACTGCCCAGTCCAGCCAAGCTTGTTCACCCAAAATACCTTTTCTAAGGGTTAGAAAAGGTAGGGCATAGCCGGCCTTTTCTTGAGCTTCCATGTTTAGGTACTTCTCTTCCAAAGTTAAAAAGGTGTTTAACATGGCCTGGTGAACCTTTTTATGTTGAAGGATCTCTTGCAGAATGATGTGTTTGTCCACTAAGTGCCCTGCGTACATTTTAACCAGTAAAGCATCATTTACACGGCTTACTTTTGCAGGACTTTCAATCCACTCTAATAGCGCTTCATGGCCTGAATGGGTGATTTTATATACCTTGCGGTCAGGCTTACCTACTTGTGGTTGTTGCTCACATTGTAGTAATCCAGCCTGGTTCATGTTTTTTAGCTGTAGGTAGATTTGCTGGTGGCTGGCATTCCAAAAATAGCCTAAACGCTCTTTAAAGCGTTTAAGTAAATCGTATCCACTGCCAGGTTCGGTTTCTAGTAAGACTAAGATGGCATGTTTTAAAGACATAAGAGCTCCTTTGGCTAGATTATACTCCCATATGCAAACACTTGCATATGGGAGTGGTGGTGCTAGTATGGCTTATCGCTATGCATAAAGTTGCATATTAAATAATGTATCTTCAGTGAGGGCACTATTAATGGCCAAGGCAAAGAAAGTTAAAGTACGTACAGGTAAGCGCTACCGCAGTGGCCGCAGTGATGATCATTATGACGCTATTGTAGTGGGCTCAGGTATTGGTGGCCTCACGAATGCAGCTTTGCTTTCTTTACTGGGTAAAAAAGTGTGTGTGCTCGAGCAGCATTACACGGCGGGTGGTTATACCCATGCATACGAGCGTGAAGGCTACGAATGGGACGTGGGTGTGCATTACATAGGTGAGGTACACAAACCTTCTACCATGAAACGCATGTTTGATGTTATCAGTGAAGGGCGCTTAAAGTGGGCCGCCATGGATCCGGTATACGACAAAATTATCTTGGGTGATAAAGAATTTAACTTTGTGGCTGGGCGCGGTAACTTCATCGACGAGCTTTCTAAGCACTTCCCTCAAGAGCGTCAGATGATTACGGATTACGTACAGTTGATTCGTAAAATTAGCTCACAAACACCTAAGTTCTTTGCCGGTCAAGCTATGCCTAGATGGATGAGCAAGTGTTATAACCTAGTGCGCCCATTTTTAGTCTGCAAAGAATTCTTTAAAAATACCCGTGAAGTATTAGAGGGCATGACAAAAAACCAAGAGCTGATCTCGGTCTTAACTGGCCAGTGGGGCAACTATGGTCAAACGCCAAGGGATGCCTCATTTTTAATGCATGCACTTATTGCTAAGCATTATTTAGCGGGTGGTGCTTATCCGGTAGGTGGCGCCGCAGATATTGCCCGTTCGATTATTCCTACGGTGCAAAAAAGTGGCGGTGAAGTATTTACCTATGCCGACGTGGATGAGATTTTAGTTAAAAATAACACCGCTTATGGTGTTCGTATGGCGGACGGCTCTGAAATTACCGCTGATACTATATTTACCAATGCCGGTTTCATGAATACCATTGATAAACTCTTACCAGAAGAATCGAAAAAGCGTCACAAGGTTGAAAACTGGAAAAAGAACTTGCATCGATCCAGTGCGCACTTGGGTATTTACGCGGGCTTTAAAGGTACAAATGAAGAGCTGGGTTTAAACAGCACTAATTTGTGGATGTATCCTGATGGCGATCACGAAGCCAACCTTGATAAATACAAAAAAGATCCGTTAGCGGATTTCCCTTTAGTGTATATTTCGTTCCCGTCGTCTAAAGACCCTGATTGGCATAATCGTTTCCCAGGTAAATCCACTGTAGAGATTGTCACGCCAGCACTGATGGAATGGTTTGAGCAATGGGATGGCACCGAATGGAATAAACGCGGTGAAGATTACGAAGCGTTTAAAGCACAGTTTACGACGCGTTTATTAGAGAAACTGTATGAGCGCCACCCACAACTGCGTGATAAATTGGATTTTGTTGAGTTATCCACGCCCTTGTCTACTAACTGGTATCAAAAGAACAGTGGCGGTGAAATGCTGGCACTCGATCACTTTGTGGAACGTTTTAAAGAATCGTGCCTGCATCCGCAGATGCCCATTAAAAACTTATACCTCACCGGTTCGGATGCCATGACCGCAGGGGTGGGCGGCGCATTGATGGGCGGGGTGATGAGTACTATGTCATTACTGGGTTTGAAAAACGGTAAAAAAGTCATGCAGCTGTTCAAGAACTATCAAGAGCCGGTTGAAGAGGATCAACCTGAAGTTGTGGTGCCTAGTGTGAAGGCGGCATCTTAAGCAACATTCAAATGTAATGTTCAGCACCATTGTCATTGTCCAGGTTATAGTTTGCTCTATAGTCTGGATTTCCCCCTCCTCCTCCCCCCCAAAGTTATATTCTAAGTAGCCATTCTAAGTAGCCATTCTAAGTAGCTATTCCCAGTAGTTGTCGTCAGTACCTATGCTAAGCGCCTTGCGAAACCCCAAAAAGGGAGTTTTGCGAATATTCACTCTAACAACTAAACTCTAAATAGGTGATAGCTGGTTTTTATAACGGCTTAAAAGTATTCGTTACGTTTTTATTCTGCATTGGTATATATATATGTCTGATGATTTTATGTTTTCTAAGCCAGATGAAAAGCCTGATAGTGAAACAGTAAAGGAAGTGAACGGCTTGAAGATTTTGAGTGTTGATGATGAACCCGCCGTGCATGACGTGACAAAATTGGTATTGTCTAATTTTAAATTTGAAGGGGCGCGCCCAGATATTGTCATTGCCATGAGTGCCAAAGAAGCCTGTGATTACATGCGCACACACGATGATGTGGCTTTGGTATTATTAGATGTGGTGATGGAAAGTGATCATGCAGGTTTTGATGTAGTCGAAACCATTCGCAATGAACTTAATAATCACCGTGCTCGTATTATTATTCGTACCGGTCAACCGGGTTCCATGGGCATGGAAACGACCATGAGTAAATATGAGGTGGATGGTTATGTGGAAAAAAACAGCCTAACCCATAACTGCCTACAGGCCACCGTATATTCTGCATTACGAGCTTATAAAGACGCCGGTCGCATGAATGCCTCAAGGGATGCACAGGCAGAGTTTATTCGTATTATTCAAACGCTCAATGCTAGCTGCGATACAGAGGGCTTGTTTAACAACGTAGCCAAAGACATTGATGAGTTTTTACCCAATGTTGAGAGTATTCGAATTATCATAAGCCATAAAAACAATGACGATATTCAAGTGAAAGATTTAAGTCCGAAAATACATAGTCAAAGTGTACATAGTGATCAATCTTTTACTGATATATTGGCTGAAGCCAATGATGAAAACACCACCATTCAAATTAACAATCAAATGTTATATCGGCATGATTTAAAAGGCGATGTTATTTTTCAGCTTTATGTGAAAACGCATGACAGTTTGTCAGATAATACCAAATCGATGTTTGTGTCTTATGCGGCTAATGTCTCGACCATTTACGGCTTCACGCAAGCGGCTTAGCGGCATAATGTACCTGTTTATTAGCTATTATACTTTCCCTATTATCATTGAAGAGCATGCCAATGATTTTGCTTTCTCACTCATTAGGGGGGGTTATGCATGGGGATGATTATTTTAAAATGCAGTCCGCCTTGTGCGCCAATGCTGCATTTAATGCTGCCCATTAATAACTGAGTGACCAAATTAAACAAAATATGAGCCCCTAATCCACTACCACCAGTGCCTCTGGCGGTGGTATAGAAGGGCTCAAAAATATTGTTAATCACTTCTTGATTTGCGCCCACTCCGTTATCTTCATAATTAATAATAAGATCTTTGTTTTCTGAATAAAATTCTAAACTCATTATTCCACTTTCACGATTCAAAAAACCATGCATCACACTATTAGTAATTAATATGCTGATCATCTGAGCCATCGCACCTGGATAGCTAAAAATGACGATGTCATTGGGGCAGTTAACGTTGATGGTATGTTTTCCTTCATGAATTAACGAATGAGTTGATGTAATAACCTGCTCTACATATTCGGCCAAATTAAAACTGCGTTGATCATTACTGGATTGATCTACCGCCACTTTCTTAAACGTTTGAACCAAGCTGGCCACACGCTTAATATTGGTTAAAGATAATTCACTGCACTTTATGCTGTCATCCAAGTATTCAGATAACATATTATGGGTGATTTCGCCTCTTTCAAATATGGTTTTAATTTCTAATGTACGTTCAAGTTGGCTGGAATCAGCCGTTAATACAATCCCTGCAGGGGTGTTTACCTCATGGGCAATACCGGTTACTAACCCGCCTAAAGACGCCATTTTTTCAGACTCTAATAGTTGTTCTTGGGCAAGATTTAGCTCATTCATGGTATTTTCTAATTGAGTGTTTTTTTGCTCAATCATGATAGATGATTTTTTCTTAGCCAGAAAACTTCGATACAAGACAATAGATAAAACAATTACCAAAAATACGATAAGGCTAAAGACGATTAAGAAATAATTTTGCAGGGTGATCGTGGATTTTTGCTTGTTAACAGTTTTACCGATAAGGCTAATTTGCTGCTCTTTTTCCTTTAGGCTTTCTTTTTGGGCGGCTAATATGTCCATGTTAGACTTTATTTTTTGGGCAAGGGTTAAGTTTTCAGATTCTTGATTCTGTAATGAGGTTTTGCTAGTTAGTAGTTTGTTTTCAATGTTGTCGAGTATTTTTGAACTTGAGCTAATGGTCGCCAGTTGAATTTCTAAGTTTCTTTCTAGTTTATTTAGATGCTTTTGTTTTTCAATGAGCTCTAAATTTTTGTGTTCAATTTTTTCTAGTTGAGATTTAAGTTTACTGTTTTGTCGTGTTATTTCGCTATTTTGAGTATTCAGTTTTTTACTTTGTGTGATTATGCGGGTTTTCTGATCTTTAAGTTTTTTATCTTTACTATTTAGGTCTTTTTGAGTTTGAGTTAAATCCAATACCGTTTGCTTGTATATTTTAGCCACGTCTAATTCAGAACCTCCCGCCAAAACCACATCTTTTGAAATTTTTAATCCTTCCAAAATGATATTCACGCGGTTTATTTCAAAACCCACATCTTTACTGTTGGGTTGTGTGAGATTAATCATCACGTGGCCTTTCTCTTTGCTGCGCTCGGAAAAAACCAGTATGTGGCGGCCTTTTGTTTGCTGGTTAACTTTAATTAGCTCATTAACCTTTTTTTCACTCACTAAAAGGGCTTTGATAGGATACTTGTCTTTGAAAGGATTATACGGAACAACCTTTATTGATTTTCCCCGTATTTTTTGTTTGGAGTAATACTTATTTAGATCCGCTACATAAGACGGCGCCGCACCATATACGCCGATTTTATACTCTTTTAAGGTGCCTTCGTCGGGCCAACGACTTAGCTGTATAACCTTATAAATAACCACCGCTTTCAATTGCCCTGCAGTAGGGGCTTGGGCCGCAAAAGATGGGGGGATTGTGGTTAGCAAGCACAGTAATAGGCAAGTAAAAAACTCGGACAAATAACGCCAGTGCTGGTTAAGTTTTAGATCCATAAAAACAAAGTGAAAATCTTCCTCTGCGTAGGATACGGAATGCTCCTATTGAAAGGATAGTCGTGGAGGGAAGAATGACATAGTGGGAAATACTAATAATTAAAACTGCTTAAAAATTTATTTTTAAGCAGTTTTAGGTTTATTGACAGCTACTCACTGTATTAAAGACACCACTTGAGGTTTCTTTAATGCTGTAGGTCGGGTTACCGCCATACGTTTTTAAGTACTCGCAGGTGTAGGTAATTGAATTTACCTGATCATCCCCACCCACCGTCTTACAGTTGTAACCACCAAAGGTATAAACACGGCCTGCACCTAAATGATTGGCCACCGTATCGGTAACACAAGTAGCAGGCGGCGTGAATATTACCGTAACCGTTAAAGTCTTATTGTTTGTTGCACCCTCTACATCGGTGGCCGTGTAGGTTAAGACGTAGTCACCCGCGACAGAGGTATCAACGAAACCGGTGGTAATAACCGGTAAGTTACCATCTTCCACATCGCTGGCGGTGGCACTGGGATCGGTGAAGTGATCACCAACCGTCAGTGTCATAGTCGCCTCGCCGTTCAGGGTAACCACTGGGGCGGTGTTGCCATTGGGGTCAATCACGCTCACCCCACGGTTAACACTGTGGCTGGCATTCTTGGAGTCGGTGGCAGAGTAAGTGAGGGTATAGTTACCGACAGTTGAGGTATCCACAGATCCGCTTACGGTTACCGTTAATGCACCGTCCTCGAAATCATTGGCGGTGGCACCTGGGTCGCTGAAGGTATTGGCTAGGTTTAGGTTAATCTGTGCATCACCGTTAAGGGTGACCAGGGGAGCCGCATTACCAACCACACGGCGGTTGTTGTGGAATAACCAATCAGATAAAAACTCCGGGTAGTTAACCTTAGTGGTGTCGCAGTAATTACAACCCGGCCCCGTACCTGCTGGCCAAGCGTGACCCATGCCGGCCACACTAATGTAAGACACCACTTCTTTACCATCTTTAGTGGCCGTGATTTCGGTGCCGCCTCCCGTGACTGTGTTGGTACCCGTATCCTGATTGGCCCCATAAATAGCCGCCATAATATCAAAGTCACGTTGACCATAACCGCTCGCTACAGTGTAGTCGGCCGCCCCGTGTACCACGGATGTGATTTGAGTATCGAAGTGAGCGGAGTTGCTGCCCGCCCAACCGGTACAAGTACTGACTTGTGCAGATGTGGTGCCAGCCACCGAGCCAATTTGCCCCGACGAGGTACCGGGCGCTGGGCCTGCGTTAATACCAAGACCGGCAAATACGTCAGGAGCGACACAGCCCATAGTGATAGTTTGACCACCACCAGAAGAGAGCCCAGAGATGTAAACTTGAGCTGGGTCTATGTTAAGACCGCTGTTGGCCAACATAGTATCGACTAAACCTAAAAGGTTATCGTTGTGACGGTTAGTACGTGTTTGGCTAGTATTGCCATAATAATCCCAACATCCTGCGATCACGCCGCCGTTAGGAGCAGATGGCGCAACCACCACCATGCCGTACATGTCGGCCGAGGTTTCCCAGTTGTAACCGTTTTTGGCATCACTGCCGTCCATAGAGCAACCATGCAGGGCGATCATTAGGGCACGTTTACCGTTCATGGCGGGTGGGTTTTGCGGGGTGTAGGTATAGGTGTTCATGCCATTAAGGGTTTGAATGCCGCCCCAACTACCCTGCACACCGGTGCCGGTTGGAGTGATCACCACTTCATTGCTGCCGGTATCTCCACCTGGAAGAGTCGTGCCGCAATTGGCGGGGTCAATCTTGCTAAACACACCGGCTGAGGTTTCATACAGCTCTACATTCGCATTGCCGTTGCTGCCTAATAACTCGCCGCTGCCGGTGGCAAAAAATTCGATGCCACTTGCGGCGCTACATTGGCTGGTCGTATAAACGCTGGCTGGAGATTCATAGATAGTGGCGGTGTTGTAGATGTTGTTTAAACCCAGAATTACACCGTCGTCTGTTGTACAGGCATACCAGAAATAACAGGGTAAGGCGCGACCAGTTATTACATGGCTGTAGGTACTGCTGGTATGAGTTTCACAAAAAGCATTTGATCCAGTGCCTGAAAAGTAGGCTCGACCGGCGGCCACATGTTGATCCAAGCTGCTATTGGTTGAATGACACGCGGTAGGGTCAGTTGGCTCGGTAGGATCGGGAATCACTACCCCATCTCGATCAAACTGAGCGAAAAAAGCCCAAGCGGCTTCGCGCGCATTTTGGCCCCATGTTTCGGCGTAATCACCGCTGTGTTTAGCGCCGGAAAAATAGTGACCTTTTGAGCTATGAGTGCCGTGAAAATTGCCTCTTGGATTGTCATCACTTGGGCCATCATAAAAATACGTTTCCACCACAATACTGCCATCGGCATCGGTGTATTTTTTATTTTCACAATCTATGGTGCCAGTGCTATCGGTCACCGAGCAATCTTGAGTAAGGCTGGTATCAATGTTGGCATTATGGAATTGGACAAAACCTTCAGAGCCTGTGATCCCCCCTTGAATGTCTACGGTACAGTCATAGTTGCTGTTCATAAACATGATGGGTGTATCAAAATCAGAAGGAGAGCTATTACGTGCCGCCGTTAAGTCATTGGCGATAGCACTGGCCGTTTTGTAAGACGTGAAGTTGAGTGAACACGATGAATTGGTATTGGCCGAGCTGGACGTTTCTTTATATCCCCCTCCCGCCATGGACACGCCTGCTGTCCAGTAATCATTGTAGGTGGCCACTGCAATCGTCGTCATGAAACCTCCCGATGATAAACCGGTGATGTAGCGACGACTAGCGTCTATATTGTAATCACTCTCAACTTGCTCACCAATGCGTACTAAATCTACGTTCATGCCTTCCCCTCTATCTTGGTGATCAGCGACCCAATAATTCCAACACTCGGCATTTTCCATGGTCGGGGTAGCGGCTGCGTTGGAGTGGGGGGCCACTAGGATAAAATTATGTGCGTCGGCGGTATCTTGCCAGCCAAACTCATTTAAAATAGTGTCTTGCGTTTGCTTGCAACCGTGCATGGCAAACACCATAGGCAAAGCGCTAGACCCGTCATAACTGGGTGGGGTATACACTTTATAATCGTGGGATACAGAGCTGGGCTGCGTTCCTGCCGCCAAGCTATAACTCACCATGTCAGCAAAGGTGGTGGGTATAAAAGCCAGGCTAGTGATCATTGCCAAATGGGCAATGAACCTAACGTTTAGCCTTTTCATTTTTTTTACATTTTTCATTTATAGTCCCTTGTACAAGATTAAACCTTGTAGTCTTATTATTTTAGGGCGGGTTGGGTACCCACCCGATTTTAGACAGGGTCCCTTCAATCGAATTATTTACTTCCTGTAATGTTCCAGTAGACGACCCGTCATAGAGGCGCAGTGTAATTTGTCTAAGATTCACCTCTCCATCCTACTTCTGGAGGAGGGCGTGCTGGTGGATTAAACGTAATGATTAAACTCAGGTTTTATCATGGCGCAGGTGTCTGATTTTTAAGAATAAAATATTATAAAATGAGAGGTGGATGAATTTGTGAGCAGTAAAAGATAGGCCGTTTTTGACTATCAATAATAGCCGGAAAATAGATTAATTTTGCAAAGCGGCAGCCGAAAACGAAAATTTTATTTATCAGACTATATAATTTAATAATTCATATCTAAAAAAAACTAGATTTAAGATTTTTGTGAGAATGCTTAAGATGATGTACCGATACTACTAGAGTAGTGTCAATAGTCGTTTATTAATGTGCATTAATGTTGCGAGTCTTTTCATATAAATCATTGACCAAATTATCTTTATATTTACTTTCAACAGCCTTTTTAATATCGGGGATTAAGTGCTGATACTTAGAGTTTACTGAAAAATGAATCACCATTCTTTGCGGCCCAATTCATAGGGCTGTTGCTAATCGTGGGTGTCGGTATCGGTTAAATCAAAAACATACTGTAGACCTGTTCGAGAAGCTGCAGCGGCCGCGACTCTGCCAAATATAAGCATTTGTATGGATTATTGCTCACGTTCTACGGGATATTTGTGTAACTTGTTATCGGCATCGAAGCGCTTGATAACAGGCTTGGCGAATATCAGCAATGTTGAATAGGAAACTTATTGGAATAAATAAGCACTTTAGATTCAGGTACCTTGGCCACGTAGCTTACAGAATGAAAGCTCAAAAATTTGAGTCGTAGGTTGTATATATGAAGGATGATGCCTAGATCTGTTTTATCATTCGGCCTGAAAGGGGTATTATTATGTTTTCATTGTTTACTCGTTAGTTGGCCTTAAGTATATGCTTCCAAAATATTCCAAATTGGCTTATGGGTTCTTATTCCCTATAGTGCTATCTCTTCTAATGTTTAATACCAAAGTACAGGCTAATCCGGGAAACTGGGTGAAAGAATTAAACCTTGGGCAATATGAAAACAAGGTTATTTATATCGATTTTTGGGCATCCTGGTGTCGCCCTTGCCGTAAGTCGTTCCCCTGGATAAACGCGATGCAAGAAAAGTATCAAGACAAAGGTTTAGTGGTAATTGGTATTAACTTAGATGCAGACTTAGAAAAAGCCTATAATTTTTTAAAACAAACCCCAGCCGAATTTAAATTATTTTCAGACCCAAAAGGGGTGCTAGCGGATAAATTTACATTGATTGGTATGCCAAGTTCACTGGTGATAGGCGTGAATGGCGAAGTGCGGCACCGACATGTGGGTTTTAAAAAAAGTATTATTAAAGAATACGAAACAAGTATCGTGCAATTACTGGACGAAATTCCCGCACACTAATTATTAATGGGCATGTACGTGTCGAATTTTACGAGTAAAAAAAGCAGTAAAAATATTCGCTTAGGGCTAAAGTCGGCCAGCCAAGCCTTATTAGGCACCGTACTTGGAGTCAGTACAGCTTTTAATGCACAAGGGCAATCATTGCCGGATGGCTGGCAGAGTGATGTGGCGCTGCTGGTGTACTCTGAACCAACTCGGGTGAGTGCGCTGGAGCCCGCCATTGCCATTAATAAAATATTTGACGATGAAAGCATCCTGGGTATGAAATTAGTTTTAGATGCCTTATCGGGTGCGTCGCACAACGGTGCTGCAGCCAATAATGCCGCGCAAACATTTACACGCCCCTCTGGACAAGGCAGTTACCAAGCACCTGCGGGTGAGACACCGCTGGATGACACCTTTCGTGATACTCGCATCAACTTTTCGGTTCATTACCAATACGACGTAAAGCGCTTAGAAAAAATGCTGTGGGGTGTGAATGTTTCAAGTGAATATGATTTTTTAAGCGTAGGCGGCAGTAGCACTTATTTACGGGATTTGAATCAGCGCAATACCACCCTTAGCGCAGGTTTATCATTTGAAATAGACAGTATTCGGGCGGTAGGCGGTTTTGCTGACCCGTTATCAGCCATGCAGGCCAATACTCTAGCGCAAAATAAAGTGGGCAGTAGTCATAATCGTGTGATGATTGAATCCCTATTGGGCATCACCCAAATCATCGATCATAAAAGCTTATTGCAAATAAATTATGGTTTGGCTTTTAGCGACGGGGAACATACGGATCCCTATAAAGTGGTTTCTGTTTTAGACAGTAATGGGGATTTAATCGCCGCCAATGGACTTAATGGCACCTACTTGTACGAGCACCGGCCTGATAGTCGTATTAGGCAAAATGTCTTTACTAAGTTAAAGCGTTTTGTGTGGGGGGATGTGGTGGATGTATCTTACCGATTTGCATGGGACGATTGGGGCATACATTCACATACGCTTGATACTCACTACCGATTCAACCTTTCAGCCTCTTTTTATCTAGAGCCTCATTTGCGCTTTTACCAACAGCAACAAGCCGATTTTTATCGCCACAGTATTACCAATAGCGAAATAGTGCCCAATTTTTTAAGTGCGGATTATCGCTTGGCAAATATGCAAGCCAACACCATAGGGGTAAAACTTGGATTCTTAACCCCTAGTGGGCATAAAAGCAGTGTGCGTTTTGAGTATTACCAGCAGACCGGTAATAGTCACCCCAGTAATGCGTTGCCCAATCAAAAAAATATTGATTTATATCCCACGGTTGAGGCATATATTTTTCAATATAATTATAAAATTTAACGTTTGTCATCTTTAAATATGGGCAAGCGAACTTCTACCCATAATCCGCCCAGTTGTGAGGCTTTAAACGCCAGTTCCCCTCCATGAAAAACCACAATACTATTAACTAGGGCTAAGCCTAAACCGGCCCCTAGGCCTGTTTGTTGATGCTGTCGATAAAATCGATCGGTGAGTTTATCAACTTGGTCTAGGGGAACACCGGGTCCTGAATCTTGTACACTAAGAATAATATCGCTTTCGTTTTGAGTTATCGATAACTCCAAACGGCCCTTCTGTGGGGTATATTGGCTGGCATTATCAATTAAATTACGAATTAAAATTTCCAATAAAAACCCACTGCCATTGAGCTTCATCGTTTTAATGGATGACGGGCATTTCATCGACATATCCTGATGTTTGGCCAGCACCTTAGGTGCCATTTGTGCCAGTATCTCTTGGCATAAGGGATAAAGAATCAGTGGCTCAAGAGGGATAGTGTCGGGGGATATTTTGGAGAGTGTTAATAGCTGTTCGAGTAAACGGGATATTCGTGTCACGCCTTTTTCTAACTCGCCTAAAGCGAGATTCCTATCTTGCCCATCAGTGGCATTAATGGCATTTTGCGCGTGGATCATAATGACGGCCAGTGGGGTGCGTAACTCGTGGGCCGCATCGGCGGTGAGGCGCTGTTCCCGTTTAATGGCTTCTTCTAAGCGCGTAAATAAATCATTAAGTGACTGTACTACAGGCTTCATTTCGCTGGGCGTATGGCCTAACTGAATGGCGGATAAATTATTGGCTTCTCGCGATTTTATACTTTTGGCTAGCTGCACCAATGGTTTTAAACCCATACGAATAATAACAATGAGTGATAACAAAACTAAAGGCAGCATTAATAAACCGGGTTTAAGGGTTTGCCCTGAAATTCCCTGAGCTAACTCTTCCCTAATAGATTCACTTTCGGCCACGTGTAACCAAAAATCCCAGTCTTCATCGTACAAACTAAAAACGCGCCAGTTTTCTGAATTTCCGTCCATGGATGACACCAGTGTGCTGCTAAAACCTTCGCGGAAGGCGGCAAAATTACTGGCGGGCGCACTGCCAGATTTTACCAAAAGTTTCCCTTGCTTGTTCCATACTTGGTAGGCGACTTTTTTTTGGTAAAGCAACGTGTTTTTATCGGCCACTCGTGTTTCATTTAAGCCGTAATACACCACAGGTAAATGTTTAGAACGTTGGTCTATGGTGGCAACACTATCACCTAATAAGTTAAGTAAAATATAAGAACTTTGTGCAAGCTGTGCATCAAAGAGTTCCTCTATTTCATGCACGGCTTGATGGCGGCTAATGTAGTAGGTGGCGCCAATATATAGTGTAGTAAAAGATAAAATACTGATTAATAAAAAACGCCGAATGGACGTGTTCACTTTAAGTCCCTCTAACATACTCAGTACACCCCTCATAGAGTAATGACCGTGTAACCTACGCCGCGCACGGTGGTGATGAGCTTGCCATAGATTTTTTTGCGTAGGTTATGAATGTGTACTTCAAGAGCGTTGCTTTCGATGTCGTCTTGCCAACTATAAAGGGATTGCTCTAGGGAGGTACGACTCATAACCTTGCCTTGGTTCTGCATTAACACTTCAAGCAAGTTGTATTCACGGCGAGATAGAGTGACAGGATTATTTTGGAAACTCACTTGGCGTGATTGGGTATCTATGCAGACGTCACCATATTCTAAGGTATTGTTGGCTTGGCCGCTGCTACGACGTAGTAGTGCGCGCATACGTGCTTGTAATTCGTTTATATCAAAGGGTTTTGGCAGGTAGTCATCGGCCCCAAGATCTAGGCCGTGTATCTTGTCATCTATACTGTCGCGAGCGGTTAAAATGAGCACTGGGGTCGTATGGTGCTGGCGAAATGCTTTTAAAAAGCTAAAACCATCGGCGTCGGGTAGTCCTAAATCCAATAGCACAAGGTCATAGTGTTCTTGACTGGTGGCGTTTAAGCCCAGTTGTACTTTGTCAAAATGATCCACCACATAATGCTCATTCTGCAAGGTTTGAATTAAGCCCAGTGCTAGCTGTTGGTCATCTTCTAAAATTAAAACGCGCACACTTATATTCCTAACGGGGTAGTGCTTGCAGCATAGTCATTAGGAAGGATAGATACAATGGTCAAGCGGGTATAACTCGTTGATAGGACGGGGATTAATGCAAATATTTATTGTAAATGCGCTCGAATTCTCCGGAGGCCTTTACTTGATCCAGTGCGATTTGCCATTTATTAATAATGTTATCGGGCATTTGTTTAGAGCAGGCAATATACAGGGGGAATTCTAATAGTTTTAATTGAGTTTTAACCAGTGCATTAGGGGCTTCATTGAGCTGCTTTAAATAGTAGCTGATGCCAAGCGGTGTAACATTCGCTAAAAGATCCGCACGGCCCATTAATACATGACGAAACTGCGCATCTTTTTTTGGCATTTTATGAATGTTGGTAAGTTTTAGAGTATCAACATAACTGGAAACTAATCCTTTATGGGGGATCGCTATTTTAGCGACTTTTTTTATATCCGAAATAGACTTAAAAATACGTTGATCATCTTTTCGTTTATAAAAATAAATGGACTCTTGGGATATTGGACCAATCCATTTGTAGTGATTTTCTCTTTCTGGGGTTCTAAATAAAGAGAAACTCATAATGTTGGACTGATGGTTTAACATAGACTCCCCTCTTGCGCCTGGATAAACGGTAATAGTGTGAGTTTCACCCAGTTGGACCATCATGGCTTGAACAATCTCCACTGAAAAACCGCTAATCTCGCCATTTTCTTGGTAATTGTAAGGGGCCCACTCTTCAGTGATGATTTCAAGCCCATAAGTAGGTGTTTCGCCGGCCGCCACTAAGCTCCCCCATACCAACGAAGAGGTGATTAACAATGCCATTAAACCTTTAATACTCGCCATAAATTACCTATTTCCCCTGTTTAATATAGTCCCTTTTTGAGGCCTTTCCACATGTTTGTATGGATATGCCATAGAGTATAAAGGGGAAGACGCAAAGAGGGCGTTAACCATGGGGGCTGAGTCGTGGGGCCATATTTAAGCGTAATAAGTGTTAGTATCTTTCTAGAATTATTAGGCAGTGCCTATCATTAGTATCAGCGGATAATAGAATTGGTCATATTGAGCTCATCTAGCAGTAATAAATCACAAATAAGGTCAATACCAATGAGCGCATAGCCTTAGAGCAGGCCAATCTTAAGGGATTGAACATTAAGGGTTTTGTACGCTTTAGCTACACCGCGCAATGGCATGATTTTCCGGGCAGTTTAAAAGTGAGTTGTCACTTTCTCTCCAGTGAAGCACGCAATTGATGGGCTCTCTTGATCAAGAGGCTGTGTTGATAAAAATTATTCAACACCGTTTTTTAAAGCAGGGTATAAGATTTAAAGATGTGCGTAACAATGTTGTATTTACGCACTTAGAGACTAATGAGACGAAAGTGTAAGCCAGTCGTTTAACACATTTAAAATAATTAAGCTCTTTTGAATACGAAGACTCTCGTTTTCTAAGGGTTTGTCCCGTTGATATAGACCTTTAAGTGTTTGTTTTGCGGTGGATAAATCCACTGCTTCCAACTTCATCATACTTACAAAGTAATATACTTCGCCTAACCAACTTTTAGTATCCGCTTCAGCCATGTTATCTTGCAATAAACCGTTACCAGATAAAATGTAATTGTTTATTTTGGCATGTAATAATTTTGAAGAGAGGCGGTTTGAATCCTGATCCATTTTTAGGGCGTTTACTAGGCCGATTATTTTGTCATGATTGTCATGATTGTTTTGTTGAGCCAGTTTTAGGCTATTTAATTGCACTTCCAAAATAGGGTATTGATCATTGCTAGTATTCGCCTGTATCTCTTTTAATGTTAACTGCAAAGAACTAATAGCATTCTCTATTTGAAGATCTTTTTTATCAAAAATTTGGGCGCGAATATCCACCTGTTCAGATACGTTTGTCGTGATTAACCCTGTTAAGGTAGACGTTAAGCTATTTAATTCACTGTCCATCTCCAATTTTACTATGTATGGCATGGCAACGGTCATTAACGTGGCGGCGAGTAATGCAATGATGGTATTGCTAATACGGCTAATTTGGGTTGATACCCAGGCTTTTAAGCGGTTTATAAAACTGTTTTTTTCCTGTTCAATCTTTTCGGCGGCTAGCCGAACTTGCTCTTGTATTGCCTCGCTTGTGTGCTCTAAAGTATCGTCTGGCAGATGGCTAAGTGCACTCTTGATAGGATGAAGTTTATCGGCATTATTGTTAGGTGTATTTTTATTATTCATATGACCCAGCTGTGGTTTTAGGGGCTATCGGTTGGAATTTGATTGGATTACACAGAATGATAATTGAAAAACGAGATGTGTCAGTTAATGCATAAACTTTCAGGTGCTAATTAATAATTTAGCATTAGGCTACAGGTTGGGAATTGTCTATTTTATATGTTGCTTGATGTGGGTAGAGAAGAGCGGATTAATCTTGTACCCAGTGAACCACCTCTTGTTCCGCTAAAAATGCTTTTGAGCCACTCCCCTGTAACATGGCCAAGGTTGACAATAATCCCGCTTCTACACACGTCGCTGCCGCCACCGTGACAGATCTGGGGGCATCCATAATAGGGTGTCCAGTTTGTGGGTTTAATATATGTGAATAGCGCACATCGTCTTTTAATAAAAAGCGTCGTGCATCTCCACTGGTGGCCAGCGCCCCTTGGCGTAAACTCACCACCGCAGAATGACCTCCGCCCACAGATTCAATGCCCACTTGCCAGGGCTGTTGATTAAAACGTGGCCCATTGCAGACTAGATCGCCGCCAAAATTTATTAAAATGGGTATGCGTTTACCTGTATTTTTCTCCATAGCTTTTTGCAAACAACGATCCACCGCATATTCTTTGCCAATGCCTCCAAAATCCAGCTCCATGTTAATGGGCATAGTGAGGTCGGGTTTTTTCCAAATCACTTTTTGCAGCCCTATAAACGGAAGCAATTCCTTAATTTGAATATCACTGGGTAACGTATCCGAGCCATCAAATTTCCAGGCGCGGCGCAAAATCCCAGAGGTTACGTCAAAGAAACCATCGGACATGTCATAGCAGGTAAAGGCAAAGTCCATTAACAAGCTACTTTCCTCATCAAGCGTGATGGTTTCACCCTGACTATTGTTCATCTTGAACATGAGGTTAGTGTTGATGTAACGACTGAATTTTTGCTCTATGCGCTTGGCTTCACTGTAAGCGGCGTGAACAAGTTGTTGGGCAAGTAATGGATCGTGTAAATCCATTAATATTTCGCAGGGGCTGGCCATGGCGTCGAAACGACCAGTAAAGCCGTGTTCCGTTTTATCTATCTTGTATAAATCAGCCATAGAGTGAATCGTTCTTAGACATTTCTGTGATGGAGATGGGTGTGAACGTGCACCATAACCGCCTTACACGATAGATTCAAACATGAATCTATCGTGTAAGTGAATTCAGCTCACAAATTTAACTCTCGAATTAAAGTACGCTGTTAACAGACGCCTTACTAGAAGCTGTAATTATATTGCATGATGACCGCATCTACATCGGGCACTAGGTCTTGGCTACTTTGCGCACCATAAACGTCGCTGGCCCTACTGGTTTGATTGTAGTACTCAAGACGAATACTGGATTTATTACCACCTGGGGTTAAGAATCCTAGTTTTAACCCTATGGTGGTGGCGGCCATTTCACCTAATCGGTAATCGGCGGTTAAATCCCCACCGGATGTTTCAAGTAACGTCGCTTGCGTGGTGGTGATGCTAGTGTGATAGAAGTCAGCGGCCTGTTGGCTGTAGTATCGAACATGCGGTTCTAGGTACCACGATTTTTGGTTGAAACGATAATGCATGTCTATGGTGCTAGATGCCACCCCCCAGTCATCCCACATGAAACGATAAGAGGCATCAGCTACATCGCCACTGATATTACGTTTCACTTTGGCAAAAAGGCTGTGTTTAATGCGGCCATCCGGACGGCTTTCGTATAAATACTTACCATCAAGACTTTCGCCTGGTGCAACTACGCCGGTAACCTCATCCACCACCGAGACTATTTTGTAAGCGTCGGTATGGTAGCCATTACTTACTGCGACGCCGTAATTAAATTGCATAAGCGTATTTCGGTCCACCACTTGCGTGACCCCCAGTAACATTTCAACCATATTACGGCTTTTTTCACCTTCCCGGGTTGATGGGCCTGCTGCTTGCATTTCGGTTAATGCAACGGGGGCGCCCCCAACGGGTTTAATGGCATCGATCTCAAAGGAAAAACCGGCGCTTAGCGTGGTATTGCGCTGATTTAAATCACGCATGAAAGTACCGCTGCCGCCAAAACTTGTGAAATCAAACTCGTTAGAAATATTGGCACCCCACACTATTTTTTCTAATCGATCGCTTAGTGGTTGCTCATAATTGGCGGTGAAATTGATTCGAGTATCACGAAAAGTATCATCTAATGGCGTCTCATCTTTACCAGTGATATAGGTGCCACTGCCTGAAGGACGTGTAAAGGTTTGCACCTCACCGGTGGCGCTGGCGCCATTGGCTGAAGCACCTGTGAGTGCATCAAATACCAATTTAAAACCCAGAACGCTTTCGTCTTCGAAGGTTTTTTTAATGGCAATGGCAGGCTCAAAAGCGCTTACGCGGTCTGTCTCGGTATAGCCCAGTACCGCAATGTCGGTTTTCCATTCGCCTTCTAAATTGGCAGTGTCAGACTCGGCCTGAACGCCTGCGGTGGTTACACCTAATAAACAGCCGGTGGCGGATGTTAGTATTTTACGGATGTCTTTGTTACTTTTTAGTTTTCTATTTTGATTATTCATACAGGGAACTCACGGCTATCTTCAATATTTATTTTGATTAACGTTATGTATTATTGAATGCTAATTACACCCGCAACCACCTCCGCCAAACCCTTTGCCTCCACTACTGGCCTCCTTACTAAAATAAATATGGTCATCAAAAGCACTGTCCATACTGGCACTTTCCAACGCCATGTCGTCACGGGCTAAAATGTCACGTTCCCAAGGTTTAACCCCCATAGAGCTGCAACCACTAATAAAAACACTGCCTAGCAATAGGGTGAATACAATCGGCTTCATAGTGTTACTCCTGAACCAAATTGGCTTGATTAGATTTTAATTCGTTTAATAATTCAACAATACCTTGTTCATACTGCTGCACATTGCTTTTTTTAAAGCCCACATGGCGCTCTCGAATTTTTCCGTTACCATCAATGACAAATGAACTTGGCATGCCAATTAAATTATATTGCTCGGCCAGTGTGCCGCTGGGGTCAGAAAATAATTTAAACTTGGCTGGGTTCTTTTTTAAAAATAAGTGAGCCGCCTCAAGTTGCGCATCTACATTAACGCCAATCACCACTAAACCTTTATTTTTGTATTTATCGTGTAAGGCATTGATCCATGGGAACGATTCACGACAAGGTCCACACCAAGATGCCCAGAAATCCATGTACACCACTTTTTCTTGATACTGGCTTAAGTCTAGTTCTTCCAGCCATTCACTGCCTTGGGCCTGCACATTAGTCGCAAATAACAGTGATAATATTAGGCCGCTGGTCATGGAAAGTAATGATGGTCTTTTTATCTGCGACATAGCGGGCCTGTAGTGTGATAAATGGGTGTGATGCATATGATATTTAGGATGTTACTAGTATGCCTAACTGAACCTTAAGGTTTCCTTAAGTATTTAAAATTATTATCTAACGTATAAGTTTCCGGAGTTCTAATTATGCGTCAAAGAATCTACCCATTAATACTGATGTTCAGTGTCATATTATTGTCCACCTTCAGTTACGCCCAAGAAGAGGCATTTCTGCCGGTGGAGCAAGCCTTCCCATATAACGCACAAATAGAGGGTAATTCTCTTAATATACAGTGGTTAATAAGCGACGATTACTACTTGTACCAAGATCGCCTCACGTTAAAGCAAGCCGGTCGCCATATACCCTTAAGCTTCAGCCAAGGCCCCATTGAAAAAGAAGATGAATACTTTGGGCGGGTAGCGGTGTTTAAACATCAACTTGATGCCCACGCCACCATAGACACTACAAAACCCGTAATCTTAAGCTTTCAAGGCTGTGCAGAAGCGGGTTTGTGTTATCCGCCGGTTAAGGCCCAATTAAACGTGGATAATACAAGTCTCATTAAACGGGGCCCTGTGGCATTAACAAAAGCCAAAGTTGAGCCGTCTGGAGCGAGTGTTGATAACAGTGATGTGTCGTCAATTACCGCTTTGTTGCAGGGCAGTAACATCTTCTGGCAGCTGTTGATCTTTTTTGGTCTAGGTGTGGGCCTTGCTTTCACTCCCTGTGTATTCCCTATGATTCCTATTTTATCCAGCATTATTGTGGGGCAGGGCAGTAATTTAACCACCCGCAAAGCTTTTTTCATGTCGCTTACGTATGTATTGGCCATGGCCATGACCTATGCACTGGCGGGGGTATTGGTGGGGTATTTTGGAGCTAAGGCCAATGTGTCGCTGTATTTGCAATCACCGGTGGTGCTGGGCAGTTTTGCCGCGGTGTTTGTGGCCCTGTCGTTGTCCATGTTTGGTTTTTACGAGTTGCAATTGCCGCGAGTGATTCAGGACAAGCTGGACAGTTGGAATCAAAAACAAAAGGGCGGGCAGTTATTAAGCGTCGGCATAATGGGGTCGTTGTCGGCCTTAGTGGTTAGCCCGTGTGTGAGCGCGCCATTGGCGGGCACTCTGGTCTATATTTCTACCACAGGGGACGCCTTGTTAGGGGGAGCGGCCTTGTTAGCCTTAGGTTTGGGCATGGGTTTGCCATTATTATTAATTGGCACAGGCGGTAGCCGCTTCTTACCTAAAGCAGGCATGTGGATGAACGCCGTGAAAGCCGTATTTGGTGTGGCTTTATTGGGTGTGGCTATCTGGCTATTAGAGCGGGTAGTGCCAGCGGGTGTCACTATGCTGTTGTGGGCCGTTTTGTTGATTGCTAGTGGCGTCTACTTAGGGGCATTTGAGAACAATACACAGGGATGGCAGCGCTTATGGAAATCGTTAGGTTTGGTATTGAGTTTATACGGGGTGATGTTAATGCTGGGCGGTGCTATGGGTAATCATAATCCGTTACAACCATTGAAGGGCCTAAACACTGCTCAATTTGTGAATAATAGTGTGGCCTTAAATAAACAGGTCATTACCACCCAGGCACAATTACAAGTGGCGTTGCATGCAGCCGCGCAAGCCGAGCAAATCGTGGTGTTGGATTTTTACGCCGACTGGTGTATTGCTTGTAAAATAATGGAAGAAGAAATTTTTAACCAAGAAAATGTTAAACACGCTATGAGTAACGTCGCCTTTGTACAAATGGACATGACAGATAACACCGACGAGCAATTACAAATGCTTAACGACATGGGACTATTTGGTCCACCCGCGGTGTTGTTTTATAAACAAAATAGTGAGTTAACAGAATTGCGTATCGTCGGTGAAGTACCTGCGCACACCTTTTTAAAGCAATTAAAAACATCGTTCATTTTATAGGGGTTTAATCCTATGTCTTTTAATGAAGTGGCTTCTAATAAAGTTAACAGTGTTAATTATACACAGTACACCGTATGGGAACTGCCCGTACGTCTTTTTCATTGGATAAATGTCGTTAGTGTACTCGGTTTAATTTTTGTAGCCTGCATTATGATGTTTAAGGCGGAGCTGGGCATCACCGGTTTAGAGGCTAAAATTGCCATTAAACAAGTACACATAGTGATGGGTTATGTATTTGCCATTAATTTATTGATGCGCATAGTGTGGGGTTTTGTGGGGAATCAATATGCATTATGGAAAAATATCATCCCTGGAAAGGGTTTTACTGCAATATTAAAAAGCTATATGGGCAGTATAAAAAACGGCAAACCTCAAACGTATTTAGGCCATAACCCTTTAGGGCGTTTGGCGGTAACCGCTATGATTACGTTAATGCTGGCGTTGTTAATTAGCGGTCTCACTCGCGCAGCCACCGATGTGTACTATCCCCCATTTGGTGGTGCGGTGGTAAGTTACATCGCAGCCGAAGGCGTGAACCCTGATAGCCTTAAACCCTATGATAAAACCGGTACAAATCCAGAAAAACGGGCACACGTAAAAGTCTTAAAAGATCTAGCCGGTGAAATACATGAAATAGCCGCTTTTACCTTAATGTTTATTATTTTACTGCACATAGTTGTGGTGGTACGCAGTGAAGTGAAAGAAGAGAGCGGTTTGGTGAGTGCCATGTTTAGTGGTAAAAAACGACTTAAAGATAAACCTGAGGATGTTTTAGAATAACTGGAAAAGATACGTTAATGTAGGGGGCCTTATAGTTCTGTAGCTTGTTCCAATCAAAGTGGTTGCAGTCGCTGATTCAGCGCCTTTATTTAGGGGGCTAAAATCAATAATACAGTTCTTTTATGACCAAAAGGCCCTCTTTTGAGGTACGACTACCGTTCACTCCCTATGTAAATTGGTCTAGAATTTTATCTAATGGCGCATTATCCAAAAAACGAATTTTTGCGTCTATACTCTATCAACGAACGTTACTTAATCTTTCAGCTCATGGTGTTTGTACACATTGATTAACCCGTTGTTATGAATAGATATATTAGGCTCTTTTTTACAGCCATCCTATGTGTTGCTTCCTTTAACAGTCAGGCCGAGCAGGTTTCCATGGCGTTTGGTGAAAAAATACCGCCATTTTGCTTCCCAGAAACCAATTCAGGCATTGAACTAGAAGTAATAGGAGAAGCTCTAGCTCATAAGGGGCATTCCCTAGTCCCACATTACTTTCCGTTGGCAAGGGTTCCTTATTCGTTCACAACCAAGGTGACAGATGCCGCCATGACTGACATGGGGCAAGATTTAAGCAAACATGGCGGTCACTATGGCGACCCAGCCGTTATTTATGAGAATGTATTAATTACCCTTAAACATCGAGAACTGAAAATAGAAACGCCTAGTGATTTAGGCGGCTTATCTGTTATGTCTTTCCAAGGAACACTTAGTCGTTACCCAGATTGGCTTGCACAGCCAAATAAGGTCGGGAAATTTAGAGCTCATTCAAATCAAGAATTGCAAGTTAAAAATCTGTATAGAGGACGCTTTGACGTTGTATTAAGTGACCGTAATATTTTTAAATACTTCATGTTAAAGCGAAAAAAAGAGACAGGAAACCCAATGCAAGAAGTCCAAGAGCATATTTTTACTACGTTAAATCCATTAGATTATCGTCCAATTTTTAGATCAAAAAAAATCCGGGATGATTTTAACGAAGGCCTTAAGTTTTTAAAAGAAAATGGTCGCTTTCAAAAAATATATGATAATTACCTAAAGGAATAAATATTAACCTTTTTAGACTATTCCTAATAAAATTCGCAATGCACTCTTCATATTTTAAGGGTGGGCGTAGGGGTTGAATTCTTAAGGGGTTGCGAAAGAATCAAATGAAACTAAGCTTGGTAAAGTATGATGTAAACTACTCTCTCTTTGCTATTCATTTAAGATTTGGTTGTTGAAAGCAGTATGAATAGGTGTATTTCCTTCACAATGGCCTTATTAGCGGTATTCTGCTCGACTCTTTTCAGTGCCCACTCAGCAGCGCAGAACATCATTCGGTATCCTCAATCGGTGCAGATTAATAGTAAACATAATATCTATCCACTATCGTTACTAAAATTAGCCATTTCAAAAATTGAACCCGACTATAAACTAGCGCCATCTACCTTACATATGAACCAAGGCCGTGCTTTGAAGCAGTTAGCCGCAGGGATTGATATAGAAGTCCTGTGGACAATGTCCTCTGAAGCACGTGAAAAAGCATTAAATGCCATCAGAGTGCCTATTTATAAAGGATTGATCGGCTGGCGTGTATTTTTAATTAACGCTGATATCAATATAGATTTAACGAAACCGATTTCATTAAAAAAGGCCAAACAACTCAATACTCTGCAAGGCCACGATTGGCCTGATATAGCCATTCTTAAACATAACCAGTTCAATGTGAAGACGGCACCTGACTATGAAGGCCTGTTTAAAATGCTTCAATACCAGCGAGTTAATTTATTTCCACGCTCAATTATTGAGGTTTGGGATGAACTGAAAGCACATTCAAATTTAAATATTAAATTATAAGAACACACTCTTATTAGTTATCCTACGGCGACTTATTATTTTGTATTTAAGGAAAATACTGCGCTTGCTAAAATTATCCGGCAAGGTCTAGATAAAGCGATTAAAGATGGCAGTTTTTAGGCGCTTTTTCAGTTGTATTATTCAAAAATAATTAAAAAAGAAAAGCTGAATACAAGAACTCATTACCGCCTTGAAATTTTTTATTGACAGAAGAGACGCCGCTCGATAATAAACGTTTATGGTTTACTCAAAATTACTCACGTTAGCTGTATTACCCATTTTTAGCATAAAACAAAAATTGATAGACCTTATTGTTCTTTATAGGTTCATGACCGAGTAACTAAAATGAATAGAGTACTCACTTTTTTACGTTGGAGAACGGTCATGGTCAATACTCATCTGCAAAATTTTTCCCAAAAAAATAATCTACAAAGGTTAACCACCGCTACATTGTCCCATCTGGATGATGGCAGTTATGAAATGGATAAAGCCAGCGGCTTTTTAAGGTTTCAAACACGCATTAATCAAGAACTACTTCAGCATCAAGTCATTGTGAATAACCCTTATACCCATTGGTTTGCCAATGCCCAACTTAACCATGCTCAGGTAAAAAGCTTTATTGTGCAGTTTAGTGTCTTCTCTAATCAGTTTTTAGTCGCGCAATTACATAAGATGATAAACGCCGATACCATGGAGGAGATGCGCGCCTCTAAGGAAATATTAGCCAATGAATTAGGGGTGTTATTTAAAGGCAATGTAATACCAAATAAGGGCACGCAAGAGGGCGAGAGTAAAGATCTTGGCGGCATTGAAGGCTCTATTGAAGGAGGTCAGTTTCATTTTAGGGCCGCTCATTTTGAACTGCTGGTTAGAATGGCCG
>JAPYOO010000500.1 GCA_029938135.1 Bermanella sp.
TAAAGCCACGCTGCCATTTGTTTAGGTGGTAGGCCACGTCGGGTACAAAGTAGGTGTAGCCGCCATCGGTTTTACGCATCACTCGGTCTTTGTCGTCACCAAATTCTGTGGTTTTTAACCACAGGGCGCCACCATCTTCATAGGTGTAACCGTTTTTAATTAAGGTTTGTACTGCTTCTTCTACGTTGCCTTTTTCGTATAAAGAGCTCTCCAAGAAGTACACGTCAAAATCGACTTCAAACGCTTTTAAATCTAAATCTTGTTCACGACGTAAATAAGCAACCGCAAAATGACGAATAGATTCTAAATCGTCGCTGTCTTTGGTGCCGGTGAAGCTTTGATCGGCACTGATAACTTCTTCGCCTTTCATGAAGCTTTCAGCTAGCTCTGTAATATAATGACCTTGGTAGCCGTTTTCAGGCCAGCAATCATCGCCCGGACCAAAGCCTTTACAACGCGCCTGTACCGACAAACCTAGGTTGTTGATTTGAGCACCGGCATCGTTGTAATAAAATTCGGCAGTACAATCCCAGCCATTGGCTTTTAATAGGCGGGTCATGCAATCGCCAACAGCGGCACCACGGCCATGGCCTACATGAAGCGGGCCTGTTGGATTTGCGCTTACAAACTCAACCTGAACTTTTTGGCCTTTTCCTGAGTTATTATGGCCAAAGGTGTTGGCTTTTTCAAAGATGCTTTCAATGATGGCAAGGCTGGCCGCTTCGGTGACAAAGAAGTTAATGAAGCCTGGGCCGGCGATTTCAGCTTTGGCCAAAATTGGGTCGGCAGGCAAGTTCGCGATAATCTCTTGTGCCCAATCGCGTGGCTTTTGCTTGGCCAGCTTAGTGCTCACCATGGCAATGTTGGATGCGTAGTCACCATGGCTCTTGTCTTTGCTGTCTTCCACCATGATCTTGGGGGCCGCATCTTCTGGCAATTTACCCTGTTCAATAAGGGCAGTAAGGCTGGCTTGGATCAGGCTGGTAAGTTGTTGTTTCATGGTGACCTATAAATTTGCGGTGCACTAAGCCCCATAGACTTTGTGAGTCAGGGTAGGCTTTGCTTGGCTGGTGCTTAAAAATTGTGCGGATTATCCCATTTTGCGCGCTTGGTGGCTAGTTTGTACTGGGTTGTAAGTTTCAAAATTATGAATCCTGCCGGCACAGTCATAATCTTAGCTATAGCTTGGCTCTTGTATATCTGTTTTAGCGTATATATGATGTGCCATATATTAAAGTGGTCGCCGATTTTAGATACGGTTAGGAGATGACAATGACCCCGTTAGAGCTATTTAAGTGCCTAAGCGATGAAACCCGTTTAACCATGCTGTTACTGGTAAACCAGCAGCAAGAGTTATGTGTGTGTGAGTTAACGGATGTGCTGCAGGTGTCTCAGCCCAAAATTAGCCGCCATTTAGCAGCATTAAAAAAGCAGAGTTTACTGCTGGATAGAAAATCGGGCCAGTGGGTGTTCTATCGGGTGAATCCCGATTTACCTCAATGGGTCTTTAATGTGATTGAACAGGCTGCTGTTGTCAGTGAAAAAGAGCTGGCAGATTTGGTGGCGTGTATAAACTTAGTGGACGAACCCATTCGTCGTGCCGCTTGCTGCTAATTTAACCAATAATCACGAAACCGTAGGAGCGTGCCAGTGTGCCCCGCTTGTTGGGTATTGCACGGAAAATCTAAATGAAAATTTTATTTATTTGTACCCATAATCGTTGTCGCAGCATTTTGTCTGAGGCCATCGT
>JAPYOO010000126.1 GCA_029938135.1 Bermanella sp.
GAATTGCAATGGGATGCGGATAAAGTAAACGTGAATGGCGGCGCCATTGCATTGGGCCACCCAATTGGTGCGTCAGGTTGTCGAGTATTAGTAACGTTAATCCATGAAATGCAAAAACGTGATGCTAAAAAAGGTTTAGCTACCTTGTGCATCGGCGGCGGCATGGGTGTTTCATTGGCGATTGAGCGCAGCTAGGCTGTTATGTTTGCGCGTATATGAGTCAGTGATTCACATACGCCAAACGGTTTCGGGAATTAATGCGCTAATGTACGATGCATTCCTTTCCCGGAACCACATTGCCAAACTCGGCGGGTAACATAGAGTGTTTGTTTACCACCAATGTATCGTACACATCCAGTTCCACCTCCCCCTCACTAGCCTCTATGGACTCCAGTAAAACACACGTGGCCTCTATACTGTCCAGTGCACAAATAATGCAGCTTTTGAAACCGTCCTTGGTATGAATGGCCGCCAAATCCCCGATATCTAACTCACTCATGATGGTAGAAATATCGTCAGCCAAAAAACCGCCTGCATCACACGGATTAATAAAGTGTGCCGCTGCCACCACATGCAGGACATCCACCACATCCGAATCCGCTAAGTCTAGGGTCGTTGAGCCATCTACGTCCACATCCAGCATCTTACTGAGTAAAACATGAAACAAGGATATGTCGTCATCCGTCCAACCTATGTCTTCCGCACACGCATGGGGACTGGGAATATCTGTGGATAATAGAATTTCATGCTCAGAATGGGCATCCAGTTCTGGCATGACCACGTTGACTTGCTCCACTCCGGTACCGGCTATATCCGCCAATCGCCATCTTAATGGGTGTTTTGCTAGTTGTGTCATCGTCGGCCTCCGTTGCTGTGCCGCTGTACACGCTGGACCAGTGAATATCACTGACCTAAGATCAAACCCAATAAATTCATAATATGGGCATGTATGAATAGTTTCAAAATTTTATAAAGCCCTCGCGACTCCCCTATTACCTACCATATCCATCAAATATCCTTAAGTATAGTCAAGCCTTAGAGGTTATAATTATATAGATTAAATTTTTAAATGGATTTACCACCTAGTGACCTACATGCAAAGTACCTTCCGCTTATTCTTGATCACCGCACTATTTTTAGTGCTTAGCGCGTGCGCTTCCTTGCCGGACGACAAGAACCTACATAACCATGCCGAATCCGTTGCCGCAAGTAGTCGCCTTTCCAGCGCCTCTTTTTTACAAAGAGCAAAGCTAAAACTGCAAAAAGGTAAGTCCGAGTCGCTATACCTGTACGCCCCTAGCTATTTTGAAAACGCCCAAAAAGCGTATAAAGAAGCTCATCAAGCCTATAAAGATAAGGAAGATGACAACACCATTAAACTGCAAACCCAGTTGAGTATCGAGTACATCGAGTCGGGTATGCGCAACAAAAAAGTCGTCAAAGGCACCTTAAAAAAGAGCCTTAAAAATCGTCAGCTGTTATTAACACTAAAGGCCAACAAACACTTCCCGCAAGACTTCACTATTATTGAGGAGGAATTTTCAAATTTAGTGAAATCCATAGAGCAACGAAAGCTAGACGCCGCTCAAGCCCAAGAGCGTGAAGTACTGGCAAAAATGCGCAGCCTAGAAATTAAAACCATCGGTTTTACTCACTTGTCCGCCGCCCAGAAAATGCTTGAAAAGGCCCAATTACAAGATGCTGAGGCATTGCTGCCGAAAACCTATCTATACACCCTAGATGTGCTGCAACAAGCTCGATCGTTTATTGGTAAAAACCCTAGAAAGAAATCTAAAATCAAACAGCTTACCCATAGTAGTGCTTTTGCCAGCCAACGCCTGTATTACCTGGCTCGTCACGCCAAGCGCTTACAAAACATGGAAGAATCAAGTATCGAGAAAGCGGTGTTATTACACGAATTGCAATTACAGCGTATAAGTGATGCGGCAAAACTACCTGCCGTGGGCAATCAATCTTTTAATGATCAAAGCATCGTACTGGCCGAGAAAATAGCGGTATTAAAGCTGAACAAGAAGAAAAAGGGTAAAGATAACAAGGTAACGGAGGCACAATTGGACAGATGGAAGCGTAATGTGGTGCTGCTGCAAAGAGAAGTGAAACGCTTAAAAGCAAAGCTTAATAAGTAAACCTTTACTCAGATGATTAACCATTCATCTGAGTAAGTAATTCTTGGCGAGATACAATCATGGTTTTATAGGTTTTCATTAAGCTAAATCGATGAGGGGCTTCTTCCACCTGCAAACGTTTCAATTGACCTTCAAGCTTAGTAATTTCATCGCGTAAACGAGACACTATTTCTGGGTGGCTGCCTTCACCCCGTAATCGATACTGTTCTTGCGCCATGAAAACATCCCTATTAATGTGCGTTGAGGCCATATTACCAGCTTTGGTTAAAATAAGTACGCCACTTTCTGACAAGTGGTGTAAGACATCGCCTACAAGGTAACTCCTTACTAACTAAAACCCCTGTGCCAGACACGATCAGGTCGTTATTCGTACAGAAAATACTGGTGCGGCTAGGCTAGATTGTAGGAACAATAGCCAGGGTATACACATAGGTTTATAATGCCGCCCTCAAATTGTTAAGGGCATGGTGATTGCGTGGCGAAGAAGTTGTATATTAAGACCCATGGCTGTCAGATGAACGAATACGATAGCTCTCGTATGGCCGATCTATTGGGCGACTCCCATGAGATGGAACTGGTTGATACCCCAGAAGAAGCCGACGTATTGCTGCTTAATACCTGCTCTATTCGTGAAAAAGCCCAAGAAAAGGTTTTTCATCAGCTAGGCCGCTGGAACAAGCTTAAAAAGAAGAATCCAGACCTAGTCATAGGTGTAGGTGGCTGCGTAGCCAGCCAAGAAGGCGAGGCTATTCGCAAACGAGCACCTCAAGTAGACATGGTATTTGGCCCTCAAACCTTGCACCGCTTACCCCAATTTATAGACGCCAGCAGCAATAGAATTCCGGTTGTGGACGTCACTTTCCCTGAAATTGAGAAGTTTGATCACCTACCGGCCCCTAAAGTAGACGGCGCATCTGCATTTTTATCGGTAATGGAAGGCTGCAGCAAATACTGCACATTCTGTGTTGTGCCTTACACACGTGGCGAAGAAGTAAGCCGCCCTTATGATGACGTTATGGTTGAAGTGCATCAATTGGCGGACCAAGGGGTTCGCGAAATCAACCTTTTAGGCCAAAATGTAAACTGTTATGACGGAAAATCTAGTGACGGTGAAGTCATTGATCTAGCCGAACTGATTACTGCTGTGGCCGAAGTAGACGGCATTGATCGTATTCGTTTCACCACCAGTAACCCGCTAGAGTTCAGTGACAGCCTTATTCAAGTATTTGCTGAAGTGCCTGAATTGGTAAGCCACTTACACCTACCCGTTCAAAGTGGCTCTAACAAGATACTGGCGGCCATGAAACGCGGCCATGAAGTGGATATGTACACTCAGAAAATACGTCGTATTCAGCAATTACGCCCAGATATCAGCATTAGCTCTGATTTCATTATTGGTTTCCCAGGTGAAAGTGAAGAAGATTTTTTAGATACCATGAACCTTATTGGTGAAATTGGCTTCGATACCTCGTTCAGCTTTGTGTATAGCAAGCGCCCGGGCACCCCAGCCGCCGAGCTGGAAGATAACACCCCGATGGACGTCAAAAAACAGCGTCTACAGATCCTACAAGACCGCATTACCCAAAATGCCCAGCAAATTGGCCGCCGCATGGTGGGCAAGGTTGAGACAATTTTAGTGTCGGGAGTGTCTCGCAAGGACCCAGGCAAACTCATGGGTCGCTCTGAAAATAACCGCTCGGTATATTTTCAGTGTGACGACCGAAGCTTGATTGGTAAATTTGTTAAGATAAAAATTGAAGAGTCACTTACCAACAGCCTAGTTGGCCGTCTATTATTAGAAGAAGGGGTGTTTTAACACCTATTCTTCTAATAATAGATCAGTGTGGACATAAAAACTAAATGACAACGGCCGACACCAATAAGCAGCACACAGCACAAAGCGAGTTCAATCTTGAGCCTGAAGATGCTCGCCGCTTAGCTGATGTGTGCGGTCATCTAGACAGTCACATCAAGCAAGTTAGCAAACACTTTCAAATTAAAGTCTTTAACCGAGGCAATCATTTTAAATTGGTCGGTGATGCTCGTAGCGTGGACCATGCAACACACATTTTCCAGCGCCTATATCGCGAAACGCACAACAACACTTCCATCACCAATGAGCTGATTCATCTACTGTTGCAAGAAGCGGATATAGACATCGCTTACAACAAGCAGCACGACGGATCAGGCCCACACAAACCCATTGTATTGCGCACGCCAAAGCTGACCATTAAGCCACGCGGCCCTAATCAACAAAGCTATGTACGCGGCATCGTCGAGTATGATATTAATTTTGGTATCGGACCTGCGGGTACCGGCAAAACCTATTTGGCAGTAGCCTGCGCGGTAGAGGCCTTACTGCGTGACGATGTAGAGAGACTTATATTGGTGCGCCCCGCCGTAGAAGCCGGCGAAAAACTGGGGTTTTTACCGGGGGATTTGGCTCACAAAATTGATCCCTACCTGCGTCCTTTATATGACGCTCTTCATGACATGCTGGGGTACGATCAAGTCAATAAATTGCTAGAGCGTAATATTATTGAAATTGCCCCATTGGCTTACATGCGTGGGCGCACTTTAAGTAACGCGTTCGTTATATTGGATGAAAGCCAAAATACCACCAAAGAACAAATGAAAATGTTTTTAACGCGTATTGGTTTTGGTACCAAAGCAGTAATAACCGGCGATATCACCCAAATAGATTTACCCCGAGGCACACGCTCCGGTCTTGAACATATTATGCATGTATTAAAAGACGTACACGGTATCGGCTTTACCCAATTTGCCAATAAGGATGTGGTACGCCACCCCTTAGTGCAACGTATTGTTGAAGCATACGATGTACACGAAAAGGCAGTAGCCGCGCAAAAATTAAAAAATGAAATGGGCAATATGCCCAATGGAACCCCACAATGATTGTTGTTGATGTACAGATAGCGTGTGAGCTTGTAGAGCTACCCACTCAAGAGCAGTTAACGCTATGGGCACAAACTGCTTTACAGGGTTTAAAAGAGCAGGCAGAGCTTAGCATTCGTATTGTTGAGGTCAGTGAAGGTCAAGAACTCAACCTAGAATACCGCGGCAAAGACAAACCGACTAATGTGTTGTCTTTTCCGTTTGAAGTCCCCGAGGCCTTAATAGGCCTTGATGATGTGGGCCACCTTATCGGCGACCTCGTTATCTGCGCGCAGGTGGTAAGCGATGAAGCCAAGTTACAAAATAAGCCAGCAATGAACCATTGGGCGCACATGGTGGTACATGGCTGCTTGCATTTGTTAGGGTACGACCATATAACGGATGCAGACGCACACGTAATGGAAGACTTAGAACGCGCTATACTGAAAAAATTGCACATTAACGACCCCTACCTTCTTATTGAAGAGTAAGATGTAAGGCGTTAGTTAAAACTATTTACCGAATATTCATTACCGAATGAGACTATGAAAGAGCGACCGAAAACTTCATTATTTAACTGGCTGGCTAACTTGAGTATATTCAAGGGCAACCCCACCAGCCGCAGCGAAATCAAGTACCTGCTACGCGACGCCCAAGAACGAGAATTGGTAGACAGCGACGCCCTGTCCATCATGGAAGGGGCTATTCAAGTGGCTGACATGCAAGTGCGGGATATCATGATTCCGCGCTCGCAAATGGTCTGTGTCAAAATAGATCAAAAACCTAAAGAGTTTTTAGCCAGTATCATTGCCTCCGCCCACTCACGTTTTCCTGTGTTAGGGGAAACCGATGATGACGTCATGGGGATTTTATTGGCCAAAGATTTATTAGACTTAGTACTAGAAGAAAACACCGACAACTTTCGCATTAAAGACATCATTCGCCCGGTAACGTTTGTCCCTGAAAGCAAACGCTTAAACGTGCTACTTAAAGAATTCCGTGCCACCCGTAACCACATGGCCATCGTCATTGATGAATATGGTGGCCTAGATGGTTTAGTCACTATCGAAGACGTTTTAGAGCAAATCGTCGGCGACATTGAAGATGAACATGACTTTGACGAAGAAGAGAATTTCATCAAACAAATTGATGACGATACCTACATGGTTAAAGCGCTGACGCCCATCGAAGACTTCAATGAGGCCTTTAGCTGCCAATTCTCAGAAGATGATTTTGATACGATTGGCGGCATTGTGGTTGAACGATTTGGACGCCTGCCTGATTGTGACGAAAGCATCGATATTGACAATTACAGCTATAAAATTGCCAACGGCAATAGCCGTCAAATATCGTTATTAGAAGTCACGCGTAACCAACAAACCGAATAACGCTACACAATAAAAAGAAGAATACCTTGCAAGCAATTACATCTGCGCCTTTTTTGTCATGGATAAATCGACCTGGGTTTCCAGGTCATTTT
Source organism: Bermanella sp. (assembly GCA_029938135.1). Lineage (GTDB taxonomy): Bacteria > Pseudomonadota > Gammaproteobacteria > Pseudomonadales > Oceanobacteraceae > Bermanella. The sequence continues at coordinate 6,523 of JAPYOO010000126.1, forward strand.
TTTGCACTCTTGTGCGGCGCCATACTCCCGTTTAGTTTTGCCCCTTATTCCATTTGGCCATTGCAGCTATTGAGTGTGGCCCTATTTTATCTGTCACTTAAAGACCTTGCACCCACTCAGGCCATGTGGCGTGGCTGGTGGTATGGTTTGGGCACGTATGCCGCAGGCGTAAGCTGGGTCTATGTGAGCATTCATGTACACAGCCATACCCCCGCCATACCCGCTTTTTTTATGACACTGCTTTTTGTATCGGGTTTAGCGTGGTTTTTTGCAGGCTTAAGTTACAGTTTTCAGAGGCTTTTCAGTCGTCAAAAATTCGCTTTTTTAGCCTTTGCTTGTGTTTGGCTTTTATTTGAATGGACACGCAGCTGGTTTTTAACCGGTTTTCCCTGGTTGTATCTAGGCGATGCCCACATAAACACCTCGCTTAAAGGATTTGCCCCTGTATTGGGTGTGTATGGCATTGGCCTAATAATAACCGCCAGCGCCGCTTTTATAGTGGATTGGCCACCGCTATGCCATTGGAAAAAAGCCGGCATATTATTGCTTAGCCCTTGGCTGTTAGGCGCGCTTTTATCCTTAGTACCCTGGACACAGCCAGTTGAAAACGGCGAGATTCAAGTAGTCGCTATTCAAGGCAATATACCGCAAGACCGAAAATGGTTAGCCGAAGAAATTTACCCAACCTTAGAGAAGTATCGCAGCAGCAGCGAAAAAAATTGGCAAGCTGATTTAATTCTTTGGCCCGAGACCGCCATTACCGTTTTACATCATCAAGCAAAAGAGTATTTAAAGTATTTGGACGAAGAAGGGCAAAAAAACAATACTACTCTTATTACGGGCATCCCCTATCAGCAGGGCCCAGATGAAGAATATCCCGGCGCCTTTCACAATAGTATTTTAGCGTTAGGGGATGGCAGTGGTCTTTACCACAAGCAAAAATTGGTGCCCTTTGGCGAGTACATGCCATTGCCACAAAGCTGGCGGCCGCTACTGGAGTTTTTTAATATCCCCATGTCTGAGTTTCAACCGGGCTCCAATACACAAACACTGTTGCAGGTTGAAAATGACAGTCTGAATTACAGCATTGCCCCCCTCATTTGTTACGACGTGGCCTACCCTGATTTTGTCGCACAATTGGCACGAGACAGTGGTTTGATGATTACCATTAGCAACGATGCGTGGTTTGGTAGCAGTATTGGCCCTAAGCAGCACTTAGGATTAGCGCGTATGCGTGCGTTAGAAAATGGCCGCTACTTATTACGCAGCACCAATACCGGCATTACTGCGCTGATTGACCATAACGGGGACATTGTTGAGCGTTTACCGCAGTTTGAATTTGGTGTCTTGAAAGCAGAAGCCCAAATCATGAGCGGCAATACACCGTTTAATATTTGGGGCAGCTGGCCACTTTTAGTTTTTTGCTTTGCGACACTTTTATGGTTTACATATAAAAAACCTAAGGTCACAAGCGACGAATTAACAGCGCCTTAGGCTAATTGCAAACGAGCCAGTTCATTTTGATTACGCAGCGCATCCATTTTGTGGGTAAACAATTGAATGTCGTTTGGGGTAATCAAAATGACCTTGTCATCCATTAAACCCACAAAACCTGCTTTGTATTCACTCACAAAACCGTTGTCGCCTTGGAAAAGGCGATTGGCAACCGGTAGATCCACCAGCTCTATTAAACCATTGCCTAGCTCATCTCCGATGGACTGGGCATTTTTATACAACGCCAAGAATTCCGCGTGCAATACCAATACTAAACCATTGCTAAAACTCAACCACTGGCTATTGACTTGAATACCTTCGGGGAAATATTCGCACTGTGAAATGATGTCTGAGTTACCCGATAAAATCATGTGTTAACCTTTTTCAATTAATAGACCTACCCTAACGCATATTAGAGATGTAACGCGCTAAGGGTTCAATCTCAGCTTCGTTAACCGCTTTCATTATTTTCACCATGGGGGAGTTGGCTCTAGAACCTCCGCCGCGTTTAAAGCCATTAAGGGTTTTGACTAAAAATGCTTTTTTCTGACCTGACAATCTAGGTAAATCTTTATTTCCCTCACCACTGTCGCCATGACAAGCAAAACAAAAACTCTGATATCGGCGCTGCCCTTCACTCGAGCCGTCAGCTGAACCATCAGCCACACTTTCATGGGCTGGGTTTTTAACGGTTTGGGAAGAAAAATACAAAGCGATATTAATGCGTTCTTGTTCAGTGAGCATATTAGACAACTGCTGCATCACATAGTTTTTGCGCTCACCCTTGGCAAACAACTGAAACTGCTTTAACAGGTATTCAGGGTTCTGCTGGGCCAGATTAGGAATAATGTCTTTAACGCTATTGCCATCTTTACCGTGGCAGTAGCCGCACAATAAAGCGCGCTCTTTACCCGCCTTAATGGCGGTTTGCAAGACAGCTGGATTACTCTTAATAGCCAGCATCTTATCTATCGTACTGGCATTTTCACCGCTGTAACTTGGCAATGATAACACTAGGCTTGTGAGCAGTAATGACTTCTTTAACGACATGGCTTAACTCTTCGGTGGCCCGTGAAATTGGAGGCGCAATCTACTCAACCAGCCATGCAATTTCAATGACCCTTACCCTGTTACCACCAGAACGTGAAGAAAACCTAATGCAAGTCAACATTTCAACCATTTGGCGTGGCAAAAACGCCCGTTGTGGGCGTTAAGACCACCCTGTAAATAGTGCCCTAAACCAGAATCTAAGGTATCCTTGACGGCTATTTTTTTAAGCAAAGCTCGCCAAACATGCAAGAGTCATATAACCCCAAAGAAATCGAGTCTCAGGTTCAGCAATACTGGGCTAAAAACCAAGTTTTTAAGGCCGTGGTTGACCACAGCCGTGAGAAATTCTACTGCCTCTCTATGTTTCCTTACCCCAGTGGCCGACTGCACATGGGTCACGTGCGCAACTACACTATAGGCGATGTAATTGCTCGCTATCAGCGTATGCAGGGTAAAAATGTTATGCAGCCTATGGGCTGGGATTCATTTGGTTTGCCTGCTGAAAACGCCGCCATTAAACACAACGTGGCGCCAGGCAAATGGACAGACGAAAATATTAACTACATGAAGGACCAGCTAAACACCCTAGGGTTTGGTTACGACTGGGACCGTGAGCTTGCCACCTGTAAACCTGAATACTACCGTTGGGAACAGTGGTTCTTCACTAAGTTAGTTGAAAAAGACTTAGCCTACAAAAAGGTATCGGCCGTAAATTGGTGCCCACACGATAAAACCGTATTGGCCAACGAACAGGTTATCGACAACTGCTGCTGGCGTTGTGATACCCCTATTGA
>JAPYOO010000127.1:0-1858 GCA_029938135.1 Bermanella sp.
CCGGATCGGAATCATCTATAGAAGGCTGGGAAGACTGAATTTTTAAATAGGCCGCAAACACCCCTGAGTGATATTCCTTACTGCTCACCGACAGCATAACATTTTCAGGGTTGGACAAGGACAGGCTTAACTGAGTATCACCTTCATCCAGCATCTTGATAATGGCAGAGGAAACTGGAATGGCTTGCCAAACAGAATTATCTAAAGAGTCTAACGATATACTTGCCTGGGTAACGGTGTCTCTAGTGGCCGGTTTATTGTCCCACGTTAGAACATCCTCATTCCAATCGGCCTCAGTCAGATTAATATTTATTACAGGGTCAGCGTTTATATTACCTGTTAGTTTTTGGTGAATAAAAAGTTCGGCAGTGACGTCTCCGGTTATTTCATCCATAGGCAGTGTGGATAAATCAAACTGTAAATAGGTTTCGCGGCTGTAATTGTTATTTGTGTTGGTGAGCTTGCTGAGTAGGTTTTCGCTATCACCAAATATGCTTTCTGGATTTTTTTTGTGTACGTAGCTGTCCTGGGACACATTGATGGTCCAAGTGGTAAGGGTGGGTTGCTGGGAGTCATCCGCTTGATCGGATTCCTCATTGTTCATGTTATCGTTGGCGTTGCCATCAGTGCTGTTATCTGTTCCGCCATTGGGCATACCCACATTGGGGTCCAGTGGATTCATATCCTGGTTGTCTAATACGCCATCGTTATCATCATCTGCGTCCTGATTGTTGCCAATACCGTCGCCATCGCTGTCTAAAATTTCATCTTCGTTATTAGGGAAGTCATCTTCACTATCGCTGATGCCATCGTTATCTGAATCAACGCCGCTGGTATCACCCACACTTTTTGTGGCATCTAAAGGAAATAAATCCAACTCATCAATCACCCCATCGTTGTCGTCATCTGGGTCAATATTATTTCCAAGTCCATCGCGGTCGGTATCTAGGAATTCGCTGGCATCGTGTGGAAAGGCATCCAAGGAATCCTTAACGCCATCGTTATCTGAATCCAGCATGGCTCGCGTATTGTCAGGGTTTTGATTGCCAACAAGTTCAGCTGTTTCAACACCGCAAGCGCTTAAAAGTGTCATGAAGGATAGTGCGGTCGCTAGCCTTGACGTTTTTATTTTTTTAGACATATGAGTACCTATTAATAGTTAGCCATATATTAACGTCTTCAGAAATTCACCCCATCGAACTTAAGTAATAGTTATGCCTCCTAAAGGGCTGTATCTCAAAATACAGACATTACTAACCTGTAAGTAAGACCTTAAAGTTGTTTTATTTTGAGTTTGTGTGACATTTTTATAAACCTATAATCCCATAGTGATAAAAAAATATGATCAAGCATATAACACTTAAATATATACGTTTTGAAGCACATTAACTTACCCCTATTACTAAAGTTATAGGGTGCTAGGCTAAAGGTTAGGGGTCCTTATTAGTATTTTATGGCAAAATATCGTTATTATTTAGGAGTAGTAAATGCCTTACTTTTATAGACTGATATTTATCGCCTTCGCTCTAGCGGGTTGTTCAAATAGTGACTCACCAGCCACTTCAATTAGCACTGAATTAAGCCAAGCACTGGCAACCGGAGATGCGCAGCTTATTCCTGAAAGCCAAGAAATCGTGGTGGCCATAGATAAACTGTCAGATCGCTACCTAGATAACCAATTGTCAGTACTTGCCCAAGTCTATGGCACACAAAGCATTAACTATCCCGTAAGTCGTCACAGCCAATTTATACAGGTTAAAGAGTTGGCCCGAGCTTACCCAGTAATTATGGGCAATAAAGGTTTGTTATTAGCGGCTGCCAGCGAAATAAAGGGCCAGCGTAATGCCGCTTTTGGCTC
>JAPYOO010000127.1:1958-5435 GCA_029938135.1 Bermanella sp.
GTCCCTTTTAAATAGCACACTAAATACGCTAAACACAAATAATACGCCCGTGTTGTATGTACACCAAGACAGTTGGAATGTTAGTGATTTTACGCCCACTGTACTTGGCTCCATGGGATTTTATATGCAGCCTAAAGGCGGCCCTGGCAATTACTTCTCCCAAGATCAAGCACAATGGGATAACTACCAAGCCATGCAAGCAGGTAGCAACAGTGTAACCGCGGTTTACCAAATGGTAAGGCGTTTACAAGAGGATGATTTTTCGTTTGATATAAACGACTGCGTGGATAATTGTGATGCCATTGAAACGTTTACTAGTGAGTTTAACTCACCACTTACACTGACTAAAAATTTAGTAAATCAATTAGATAAAAATAAAACGCAACTTTTTTCAAGTGAAGGGTTTGAACTTGAAAAACTATTGGTGTTGCTGGCCGACAAATATCGTCAAGAAATTGTGTATCCAATGGACACCTCAATCACCTCCACCCGTGATTTTTTACGCGCTATGTTTGCAGATGCCATTGTGTATAGCCATAGGGATATTAATGCCGCACAAGCAGATTTAGGTAACTTTTCCCGTAGCGATTTTTCCCACATAACACCCACATCAAAAATTATTAATTTAAACAGTAAGCGTAGCTTTCGAAGTGCCGGCGTATACGCGTTGCCGGGCACAAGCTTTAAGGTTACGCGCTTAGATACAAGTGAGGTTACCACTAAGATTTTTATTAATACTCAGCGTTCAGGTTCCACCCATGAATTTGAAAATAACGGCTATAGTCGCCCTAAGTATTTACAGTCGCAGCACATCGAAATTAAAACAGGCGAGACGCTCACTCTAACGCATCCTTATGGTGGCCCAGTTCAAATAGAATTCTCTAATAACGATTTACCCGTGCAATTTGAATTCACCAATATTGGTTTACATCCTTACTGGAATGGCTCAGAAGACGACGAAGCCTTCACTCGCGCCCTAGATGCCGGTGACTTTGATTGGGCCGAGCTAATAACACCTGGTTTTGAAGTGCACAGTCAATTAACTAAAATGCGTGAATCAATGGCGAATGACAACTTTGCATCGGCCAAAGCCATAAGCGATGCCACTATGCGTTACGTTCATAACTTTCCCCATGTCTTGGCCGGATTTCAAGGTCCAAGCATTGATGTGGTACCTGAAATTCATGACTTTGCACAAAGCAAAGGGTATTCAATAGATACCATTGACATGGTTAAACACATGAATGCCGATCAAGCCACGTGTGGTTACGGCTGCTCGGGGAATCCCTATGACGCTTATTGGAATTTTAATCCGGTGGGGCATGGAGATATTCACGAGCTGGGCCATGGCCTAGAAAAGGGCCGCTTCCGGTTTGCAGGCTGGGAAGGCCATGCCAGTACTAATCCATACTCTTATTACACTAAGAGCCAATTTTATAAGGATACCGGCCGTGACCCTGACTGCCAGAGCTTGCCATTTGACGATTTACTGCAAACCCTGCAAGACAGTCGACTAAGCGAGAACCCCTTTGCGTTCATGCAAAGCGCTGATTTAACGGGCTGGAATCAAGGAGTGGCCATATATATTCAAATGATGATGGCCGCACAGCATCAGGGTGTACTAGAGGATGGTTGGCATTTATTGGCACGCTTACATATTTTTGAGCGTGAATTTAACCGCGCCATTAAAAGCGATGAAGCCTGGCTTGAAAAGCGTGACAGCCTTGGCTTGAGCCTCTATGACTTGGCAAGTGCCAAAGCATTAAACAATAATGACTGGTTAACCCTTGGCATCTCTTGGGTGACGGGCCTTGATTATAGGGGGTTCCTGACATTATGGGGGCTAGATTACAGCCCTGAGATAGCCATACAGGTACAGCAACACGCCTTAGAGGCAGCGGCTCCTCAATTTTATCAAGCCAGTGGTAATGATTATTGTTACGGACTTGATAAAGCACCTTTAGTGCTGACACCTTAAAGGCTAACCCTTACTCCAGCATTACCCCAAACCCTGTGCATTCATGCATTTTAGGTGCAAGCCTAAGGGGTTGAGGGGTAATGGTCTGATGATTTTGTGCTACTTTTAATAGAGGGTTAAGACGGAGATGTTGGGAGGATGAGTAAAGAAGTAAGTATATCCGGTGCCCTACAGTGTCTTCTTTTGGCCATTGTTATTTTCAGTGTGGCCGCACCCGCAGTGGCCCGTAACAATAAGCTGGCCCCGCTCACCAATGCTCAAAAAAACAACCCCAGATTTGTAGAATCCAGTATCCGCGTTAATAAATTTAGGCTTCGTGGGTTTACTGCAATGCCTAGGCTTGGCATCACCGAAAAAAATGTACATCAAGCACTGCAGCAATGGTTAAAAGAAGATCGTGGTTTGGCCACCTTTGATTCCTTACAAAATATCGCTGATAAATTAACCGGCTTTTATCGAGAAGCAGGCCTTACATTTCATCGCGCAATCTTGCCCCCGCAAGAAGTAAAAAGACAAACCGTAATAATTAGAATTATTACCGGTAAATTGGCCGACGTGCAGGTACGTGGCCAAAAAAAGTACAGCGCGCGGCAACTCAATAAATCTTTTAAAGGATTGATTAATCAACCTGTAGTAAAAGCGGATATTGAAGAGGCACTTTTGCTGCTTAACGATTCCCCTGGCATTGAGACCTTTGCTTACTTCTCTAAAGCGAAGGGGCGTGGCCGTACTCGCGTTAACGTAAAAGTTACCCAAGAAAAAAATTGGCAGGGGTCGTTGCGTACCGATAATTACGGCAGTGACTCTACCGGTTCGTACCGAACTACGGCTCGTTTAAGCTGGTTAAATCCAAGTGGCGCCGCCGATCAATTAGATTTAGGTGTTATGCAATCCCTTGAACCAGAAAACAATACCTATGGATCGCTATCCTACAAAATACCGTTTTTTACACCGCGTTTTATATTGAGCATGCGCTTTAGCAATAATACCTTTGATGTGGGTGATGGTTTTGAAAGTCTAAAGCTAAGTGGCGACAATAAAAATGCTCATATGGAGCTAAGCTATAAAGCCTTACGTTCCTATGAAGGGGATAGAACCTTTGGTCTGTATGTAGACAATAAAGTATCAACCATCGGCAGTGAGGTAATTTCGGGCCTGTTAGATGACGAAGAAAAAACCAGCGCAGCGGGAATATATTGGCGCACCTCAAGTAGCTTTTTTAGCAATCAAGTTGCTCAGTCTACGTCACTGGATTTGTATGCAGGTCAATACGATTCGCAACTGCAAAACATTAACCAGCAAAGCTTTAATAAAACGAGTTTGTCATACAATTTGGTTTTTAGAATTTTACAATCTCAACGTTGGCTGGCCAATTCCCTCAGTGTTGCAGTGCGTGGTCAATACAGCGCTGAAAAATTACCCAGTTTTGAACAGTTTGCGTTAAGTGGTCCGTTCGCGGTGCGCGCCGTGGAGTCAGGGCTTTTTTCTGCCGACCGTGG
>JAPYOO010000127.1:5535-9840 GCA_029938135.1 Bermanella sp.
GTGGTCCGTTCGCGGTGCGCGCCGTGGAGTCAGGGCTTTTTTCTGCCGACCGTGGCGCCATCGCAACCGCACAATGGTACTGGCAACTTCCCCGCAATTCATACCTGTCAATACGTCCCTATGTGTTTATGGACAGGGGCGTAGGAGAGCAATTGGATTCAGCGGGCAGTATCTCTAATAAATCAGATATGCAAGGGCAGGGGTTTGGAGTTGACGTTCAAATATTGAGTCGCATTAATCTTAAGCTCATATGGGCGCAATCTAGTTTTATTAAAAGTGGTTTGAAACTAGAGCAAGAAAGTGATGCTCAATCCAGTTTTTTAGCTGAGATAAGCGTGCCGTTTAATTAATTTTATTTGTAATAATATTTTGTAGCCATGACCGTTAAGTTGTAGGAGGCGCTATGCAAAAACAAACTGTAAAAAAAACGTTACACATTGCATGTGTATTTTTGTGTGCATGCATAAATACAAGTGCCTGGGCATTACCCGTGGGTGGGCACGTAAATGGGGGTAATGCGGTTTTAACCACCAATGCCAATACATTGCTCATAGAGCAGGGCAGCCAGCAATTAAGCCTAGAATTTGACCAATTTAATATCGGTGAAAATGAGCGGGTGACGTTTTTACAGCCTAATCGAGATGCGGTGGCGTTAAATCGTATTGTGGGTGGCAATGCCAGTGAGCTGTTAGGGCAATTAGAATCTAACGGGCAAGTGTTCCTTATTAACCCCAACGGTATTTTATTTGGGCGCAATTCTCAGGTAAATGTAGGTGGTTTAATGGCCACCACATTAAACATAACTGACGATGATTTTTTTAATGGCCGCTGGTCGTTTTCGGCTTCCCAAGGCATTAATGAGTTAGATGCCTCCATTCAAAACTTAGGGAACATAACCGCTTTGGATAACGGCTATATTGCGCTGGTGGCCCCTAATATTTTGAACGAAGGCGACCTTAATTCACCAGATGGTAGCGTGGCGTTACACAGTGCAGGTGCTGTGGTGATGAGTTTTGCAGGCCAACAATTATTAAATATAGAAACCGATCAAGCCAGCCTCAATGCAGCCATAAAAAACAGCGGCAGCATTTATGCTGATGGCGGCCAGGTTTTATTAACGGCTGCCGCCACCAATGGTTTATTGAAAACCGTCATTGATAACAGCGGTATTATATCGGCGCAGCGCATTGAACAAAGTGGAGGCCGTATATTTTTAAGCGCCACAGACACCACCGAGCAAGGTGACATTTTAAATACCGGCATAATCATTGGCAGTCAGCAGACAGAAGGTGATGGCGGAACAATAGAAATAATAGGCGGCAAAATTGCCCAGCTAGGTGTCATTAACGTCGATGGTAAAGGCAGTGGAGGCGGCGGTGATATTAACGTTCACGCCCTAGACGGCATTGTAATTGCCAATGATAGCCATACATTCGCTAACGGGGGCGGCAATGGCGACGGCGGCATGATTCGCTATTTTACCTTTGGACAGGCTGCATTTTATAACGGCAGTGTCATGGAGGCCAAAGGCGGGATAGATTCGGGTGATGGTGGTTTTATAGAAGTGTCGGGGGTTCAACAGGTATTAATTGATGGCTTGGCGAATACTTCGGCCGCTAATGGTGATACAGGCTTATTTTATATTGACCCCACCGATATTGACATTATCGCGGGAGGTGGCAACGTAAATGGCGCCTTTGTCACAGGAGGCGGATTTTCTGACTGGCTGCCAGATACTGTAGGATCGTCAAATATTGGTACGGATTTAATTACGACACTTCTAAGTAGCAATAATGTAACTATAGATACCGCCGCGGCTAATACCGGTGCAGACACAGGCATCTTAACGGTTTCAACTGCCATTGACCTAAATGGTGGTAATGGTAAAACCCTCACCTTGCGTTCAAATAATTTAATGACCATTACTCAAAATATTTGTGATATGGGCGGTGGTGCAAATTGTTTAGCCTCGCCTGATGATGCCGTAAATTTAGTATTTGATACCAAAACCAATGCTTCGAATGGCCATATTAGCATCGGTGGTATTGAAATTAATTCTGGTGGAGGTGATATCACGTTCACATCTGATGCCGGTTTAACCCTTGGTACAGGTGGCACCTTTGATTCTGGTGTTGGCAACATACTCGCCACCATAGATGACACCGTTCAACTTGGCGGCAGTGTCAATATTAGATCAACTACGGGTACTATAGGTTTAACCTCTACTTTGCAATCTGTCACTACCGCTGCTAACACAGCCATCGCTTCCACCTCAGGTGCCATTAGTCTGAATGCCAATCAGGCCATTACTATGCAGGCCACATCCTCAATCAACTCCGGTAGCGGTTCACTGGCATTAACCACCACCAATGGGGATGTGACGCTGACAGGGTTGGTATCAACAAAAACAGCCTCTACGAATGTCATTACGATCACTGCAGGGGGCAGTATTTTAGATGGTGGCGACACTAATATTGATTTGTCAGCCGTGAACGGCGACATCACGTTAACCGCGGCCACCGGCATTGTAGATTTAGAAACCAACGCCGCTGAGGGTAATTTTACCAATAGCACTAGCGGCAATGTTGTCATTAACGAAAGCAGTGACATAGAAATTCAAACTGTAAATGTAGCAGCCAATTTTGATTTAACATCTCAAGGCTCCATTGATTTAATTACCGGCGCGGTTACCTCCGTACAAAGTTTAGATTTGGATGCCGCTGTTAACTTAATTATTCCTAATGCCGGCATTAATATTGGCAATGGTGCCAGCCAAGTTTTAAATTTACGCGGCAATGACATTTATAATAAAGACTTATCTCGCCCTCTCAGTTTAACCGCTGAATCATTATCCTTTACTTCAGGTTTAAGCAGTGGAAATACCACTATCACCAGTGACGTTGCCATTTTAAGTGTGGTAAATGGCAGCTCCAATACGCTTACTATCAACGATAACGATGCATTGGACGTAATCTTAGCGTCTATGAATAACGGCACTCTTAATATAAATTCAGGTGCGGGCAGTGATTTGACTTTGAATACGGTAGGCGGCTCCTTAACGGGAATTGGTGGTAGTTTAAATTTAACCTCTGGCAATAATTTAAACATTGATGCCAACATAGCTGGGGCCGCAGGCAGCACAAATATTTCTCTAAGTGCAACTTCAGGCTCTGTAATTTTCGGAGCGGGCGTTTCTGTGAATTCAGGCGGTGGCAACATAGTTTTATCAGCCAACACAGTGGGTCAAGAGGTCAATGTTACGGGAATGTCATTTGTGGATTCAGAGGGTGGGAAAATAATTATTAGCGGCGACGCAATAAAGGTTAGCAATATTGTCTCTACCAACAGCGCTGACGATGCGATTAGTCTCACTAGCAATTCAGACATCCAAGATAATGGCGCAGGCGTGGATGTCACTGCTATCAATGGAGGGGTAGTATTGATTTCAAAAACAGGTATTCAAGATACCTCTGGTGCACAAAGTTTTGATGTGAGTGCCGCAAAAATTAACGTCACAAATTCGGTTAGTGGAATCATTAATTTAGACATAACAAATAGCACTGAGATTGTTGATATAGACAGTGTTGGGGATTTTACGTTACTAGCAAGCGGAGCCAGTAGTGATGTTGTTTTAACGAATGTCACAACTATTGGCGGTGCCATCGATATGACAGTCGGTGGCACACTGACCATTCCTAATGCAGGTTTAATCAGTACTTCCACGCTAACTCTTAATGTGGCCGACATTGTTGACAGTGTCGGGGGGGTGTCATTAGGGGGCACAGTGGGCGATATTAGCTTAGGCGGAATCGTAGGAGGAAAGGTAATTAACAGTAGTTTTGATAGTGTCTCATTAACCAGTACGGGTAGTGACACTATTAGCATTAACGACAGTAATGCTTTAGTCATTACAGATATAAATGCCACCGACAATATAAGTATCACTTCAAGTGCTGGTGCTGGTGGCATAGTAATTAATGGCTTTACAGCCTCACAAGGTTTAACCATTACAGCCAATGCTGGTGTGAGTATCACCGATGGTGTGGTCATTGACGCCGGCAGTGGTGACATTAACATTACTGCCTTTACCAACGATATTGCTGTGTCAGGCTTAAAAACAACCAGTAGTTCAAGTACCGCTATCACCCTTAACTCTAGCGGCAGTATTACCGATAGTGGGGCTAGTAATATAGATATTAGTGCCGTGAATGGCGGCGTTAAATTAACCAGTGACACCGGTATTAATGATATAGAAATACAGGTGGCAAGTTTAGACGCTACTAATAACATCAGTGGCAACATTGT
>JAPYOO010000501.1 GCA_029938135.1 Bermanella sp.
GTGGTCCAGCCTTCGGCGTGTTCGTTGGCTGAAAAAATACGGCGAATAAACGAGGGATGCTGAGCGGCGGTGGCAAACTGTAAATGATGCCCAGGAATACCTTCGTGAATCATCATTACCGGAATACCAAGCGCGGTGTGTTCAGCCAATTGGTCGGCCTTCAGGGTAAGGTAGACCAAGCTGGTTTTTTTGCCTTCGCGTAATGCTAAGGGCGGCCACATGGCACCCGCTGGAATAACGGGTTCTAAAAACCCCGGCGTTTGCATGATTTTCATGTTTTGCTGGGCGGGTACACTAAATAGCTTTTTGTCGGTCACAAACGTATTAATTGATGCAACCTGTTCTGAGTAATAATCTAAAACAGAACTTAAATCACCATTTTCAATTTTGGCCGCGAACTTTTCATTTAAATACTCATGCAATTCAGGCTCACTGGTATTTTTAGGTAACTGGTATTTATCACACAGTTTTATGGTTAGCTCATTAAGCAGGTTTTGCGTCCTTCCCATGAAGTCCCGTGCCATTTCTGTAAGCTGGGCCGGCGTGTAGGGTATCTGACGAATAGCCAATAGCTCATTAACTTTGTCTAGGCCAATGTCAAAATGGGTTAGGGTTTTTTTGTTTTTTAATTGAGTTAAGTAACCGCTAAGCGCGAGATTACATTGTTCAATGGCAGTTTGTAGTCGCTCTAGTTGGCTATACTGTTCTTGCTTGGCCCAATCCAGAATGGTGGCGAATAAATCAGGCAACCCTTCCCCTTGTTCTAGTTCAATATCGCGCCAGCGCTCAATAGGCTCGCTAATAACGTCGTTTTCTTTTATTAAGTAATTTGGGGCTTGTAATAGGCGTGACAATATATCGTTTAAACGCAGCTCGCTGCTGCGTTCATCATTAACAAATAACTGAAATATGCCGGCACTAATACCGTCTACGCCGTTGGGTTGGCGGCATCGTTGTGCGCTTCCTTGAAGTTGCAGTTCGCTGAAAAAGTTTTCGTGCTGTAAATAGCGCGTCATTAAATCTAAATCTAGCGTTTCATCAAAGCTGCTACTTTTAACGCTTTGTAATGCATTAATCAGTGTCTTTGCTTGTTCAGTGCACTTTTGCATGTGGGCAAGGCTTGGGTCACCTAATTGCCCTAAGTGCGCATCATGTCCTAATCCCATGCTGGTATCGGCATCGGCCAGTACGTATTGTTTAAATTGCTCGCTAATATGGGTAAAGCTGGGCATGTGAAAAGGCCTAAAATTTGGAGGTTCGTTTGCCAATATGATCACACTCTTGTTTAATCGTCACATACATTCGTTAATTTCTTTTTAAACACCCACTTAGATAGATTGCGCTACTTGTCTAAAAGAACTACATTGTGGACTCTTCATTATTACCAAATATCGAGATAACTCATGCATCACAATACCGATGATGTACGCATCAGCGAAATTAAAGAATTGCTGCCTCCAGTTGCGCTATTAGAGCGTTTCCCTCTTTCGCAAAAAGCCGCCGATTGCGTCTTTAGTGCACGTAAAAATATTCATAATATTTTAACCAAGAAAGATGATCGTTTGCTGGTGGTTATTGGTCCATGTTCTATCCATGACCCGGCTGCTGCATTGGAATATGCCAAAAAATTATTGCCACTGCGTGAAAAGTATAAAGACACGCTTGAGATCGTAATGCGGGTGTATTTTGAAAAGCCCCGTACCACAGTGGGCTGGAAAGGCTTAATTAATGACCCTTTTATGGA
>JAPYOO010000010.1:0-3605 GCA_029938135.1 Bermanella sp.
ACGGCCCATAAAATAAATTTACAATGAATTGAGGTGCTGGTCCAGTGCATCTAGTTATTGACCATCGGGTCCAGTGTCCCGTGGGGGAATTAAGGGCTGAATGGAATTAGAAGTCACATTGCTGCCATCTGGATCGTTGGAGAGCCTAAGAACTCCAGCTACGCCCCATAATCCTGATAGTGCTGCACATTACGCTTAAGCATGCCAAATTGTCCGTTGTGCCCCCCACTACTGCTGTCCATGAACGTAATGGCGCCGCGCTTTTGGGGCAATTGTGAAAAAAATAAGGAAATAAGCCAATCTGGCGGTAATTTTCACACTTAACCATTATGCTTAAGAGCACCTCTATTCATCTAATAAATGGCCCATGACGTTTAGCATTCGCTCCAAATTATTTTCTATCCTATTGCTGGCCACCGGCAGCGTAGTGCTGTGCATGTACTTAGTTATGTCTTGGAGCTTTGATCGAGGCTTTTTAAATTACGTTCACCAGCAAGAGCAACAAAAATACCAGAGTCTTAGCCTGGCTTTGGCGCAACACTGGCAAAAAAGTAAAGGCTGGCAAAGCCTTAATAGTAACCGCCGCCAATGGGATAAGTTGCTCAGCCAGCATTTATCTGTGCCCCCTCCAATGCCCGATGTTTTGAGCGGCCCGCTCACTCAACGTTCGCCTCACTTAAACAATGCCTTTCAGCGTGAGCCCCCCCATGGCCTGCCCCATGAAAGTGTAAAAAAACCGTTACTGCTGGATAAAGATAAAACCATGCTCATTGGCCGAGCCCTCGATTTAGAGCTGCTGACGCTTTACTCCATACAGGTGAATGATCAAATAGTGGGGTACCTGGGGCAATTACCGCAACAGACGCTGTCGGATGAATTAGATGTATTATTTGTACAACAACAGTCCCAAGCGTTTATTTTAGTGGCGGTGGTGATGGTGATTATTTGTATGATGGCTGCCCTGCCCGCCGCTGCGCATTTAGTGAAACCCATCCGCCAGCTAGGTTTAGGAACCCAGCGGCTCATCTCTGGGCATTTTGATACTTTAATTGCTATTAATCGTCATGATGAGTTGGGCCAGTTATCTAAAAACTTTAATACCCTAGCCAATACCCTCAAACAAAATGAAGGGGCTCGCAAGCAATGGATCGCCGATATCTCCCACGAATTACGCACCCCGTTAGCCATTCTAAAAGCCGAGATTGAAGCCATTCAAGATGGCATTCGTCCCTGGACGACACAAGCCTTAACGTCTTTACATAACGAAGTGGAGCATCTAAATCGCCTGATCAATGATTTGTATGAGCTTTCCATGTCGGATATAGGCGCACTTAATTACCAAAAAGAAAAAATTGATGTATTGGCTATTTTGCAAGACTGCCTAGGGGCATTTACCAGCGAATTTCATGGCGCCGGTCTCAGCCAGTGTTTTGACAATACCCTAAACAAAACCGCTTTTGTTTTAGCCGACAGCGATCGAATAAAACAGCTGTTTAACAATTTACTAAAAAACACTCTGCGCTATACCCATGCCCCAGGACAACTTATGGTTAACGCTACTATAGTGCAAGGGACCCTGCGTATTCAATTTGAAGATTCTTTGCCCGGTGTAAGCGAAAGTGAAAGGGGGCATTTATTTGAGCGTTTATATCGAGTGGAAGCGTCGCGCAACCGTGCCAGCGGCGGTGCCGGATTAGGTTTGTCTATTTGCCAAAATATCGTCAATGCCCACAGTGGCAGCATTAGTGCCCAAGCATCGCACTACGGCGGCTTGGGCATTGTCATCTCGCTTCCCTTAATGCATCCGAAAAAAGGCAACACGGTATGAGCCTCAAAGTATTAATTGTTGAAGACGAAATAAAACTGGCGCAAGTTTCCTCTGATTACCTGCTTCAATCTGGCTTCGAGACACATATTATTGATAATGGCTTACACGTCTTACCCTGGATTAAAAATAACCATGTGGACATAATGCTGCTGGATATTATGCTGCCTGGCCTAGATGGTATTGAAATTTGTAAAAGTGTGCGCAGCTTCAGTCCTTTGCCCATTATTATGGTTACCGCCCGCGTGGAAGAAGTGGACCGGTTACTGGGGTTAGAGCTGGGTTGCGACGATTATATTTGCAAACCGTTTAGCCCGCGCGAAGTGGTGGCCAGAGTAAAAGCGGTATTAAGGCGCACGCAAGCACAAAATAATTCGGTGAGTGATACAGCTATTATACTGGACGCGGCCCGATTTAAGGCCTGCATTAATGGCTGTGAGCTGGATCTAACGGCAGTGGAGTTTCAATTATTTAATATGCTCTACCAAGGGCAAGGCCGTATCTATTCACGAGAACAACTAATGAGTGCCATTTATACCGATAACCGTGTAGTGAGTGATCGCACCATAGACAGCCACATTAAAAAACTGCGCAAACGCATTGCTCAGGCTTTACCCGATCAAGAAATTATTCATTCCGTGTACGGTGTGGGTTATAAATTTGAACTGCCCCCTGCTTAGTTAATATTTTATTTATTAAACTTTTGTTAACTTCCTTATTTGCTGCACTTTTACATCTCTATTCACGCCTACTTTTAAACTGAGTGTTTGTATAAACACTCATATTTATATAAATGAAATGGAGAGCAAAATGCAAATTCAGGTAAACCCTTCACTTTTTACCACCAGCCAATTACCTAACAAGATGACTGGGCCGCCCCCGGCAGGTGCCATTCCCCCTGGGCTTGAAAAACCTATGCAGACGCTTTCAAGCGAAGAACAAGTCAGCAGTAAAAAAATGCTGGAGTCTTTAACTGAGGACCAGCAGACTCAATTAAAAGCGGCCCTAGATGAACTAAAACCTTTGAGTGAAGATCTATCCATGGAAGAAATGGGCAGTGCTTTTTTTGATGTATTAAAGAGCATTACCCAGACTGAGTCTGACAATTTGGTGGATGTTTATGCTTGAATGAAAAAATGTGACCTCACTGAGGTCACTTTTAGGGTAACCGCTCAAGCAACCACATGCTGCCCATGGCCACGATCATTAGGCTGCCAAAACGCGCTAATACAAATCCTTTAGGGTATTTAAAAGCCAAGGCCATTAGCGGAAAAATACAGGCAACAACCATTAACTGGCCACACTCTACCCCAAGATTAAAAAACATTAGGGCGGCACTTATTTGATCGCCTAAACCTATTTCATTAAGAATATAGGAAAAACCAAAACCGTGAATTAAGCCAAATAGAAACGTCATGATGAGCCTGCGCCGCCAAACGCTTGGCCATTTATCCTTGGAAAGTTTGTTATTCAGTTGCCAATAATTCTCAAGCGCCACATAAATAATAGAGCCGGCAATGGCCACTTCCACAAAGACGGATGGCAGGCGCACAACATTAAACACCGCCAACCCCAGCGTCATAGAATGGGCCAAGGTAAATGTGCTCACTAACATGCACAGTGGTCTAAACCTTAACGGCAACATCAATAACCCTAAAATAAATAACACATGATCGTAACCCTGCAATATATGCTGCAAACCCACTGTAAAATAATGGGAAGATTGCTGGGCTTTTAACCACCCACTTTGATCATCATTATTTTCATCTTGGCTGGCAGT